>NZ_MRBY01000011.1 GCF_001904615.1 [Limnothrix rosea] IAM M-220 | reverse complement strand
GAGGACATCAAACCATCCCCGCTCTTGGGATACGCGTCCGACTGCAATAGTCATAATGTTAAATTCCTCTTGTTTATATAGATGAACAAGGGTGTCGTAAAATTGCTTACGTGTAAGTTTCCTTGTTATGGAATCTCTCTGTCAATGTTTAAAAGCCAATAGGGATTTATAGGATAAGTCCTATGGTGGGAGAGATTCGAGGGCTTGCGTAAGCGCGTTAATTGTTTGAAAACAGGCGTTTTCAAACAATTAACGTTTCTTAAAATAGCACAATCTTCAGGGGCTAAGTAGCCTTTTGAAGGTTCTTGTAAGAAGAGTGTAAACACTTTTCTTAATATCGCGCAGGCAAATTGTCACAAAAATATACATCTCTGTCAGAAAAGGGGGGATTTTGCCTGCGGAAGAGGTTGACCAAGTTGTTTTAGGTTGAGGGCATGGCCGCCGGCTAGGAGATAGGTTTCGTCGGTGGTTAGTCCGGTTTGGCGAATGAGGCGGCCGAGGCGATCGCGGAATAGTCTTCCTAATTCTGAGGTGGGCACGACTCCCCAGCCGGTTTCTTCGGCAACAAGAATGGTTAAAAGTGGTAGATCTGGTAATAAATCTAAGAATTCAGTCATTATTTGATACCACGTGGCAGCATCGGTCTCTAAATGGGCTGCAACCCATAATCCGAGTGAGTCTACTAAGGCACAGCTTTCTGGGGAAATTGTTTGTAAGGCTCCTGGGAGGTCTTTTGATTCTGCAATAAAGTGCCATGAATCGGGTCGGCGATCGCGGTGGTGTTGGATGCGGGCTGTCCATTCAGGGTCATTGGGATTTTCTTGGGCGGTGGCGATGTAGGTAACTTCTTTTCCAGATTGGAGGGCAAGGTGTTCTGCCCACTCGCTTTTACCAGAGCGGACTGCGCCAGTTACTAAAATACTTTTGCCCATAATTTGTTGTTTGTAAGGGTTAGTTTGAATGTGCGTTACGCTTCGCGAACACACCCTACCTGTTTTTTGTGCGAAGGAATGGTCTAGAAGCTTTAAAAAGGGACTTCTGGATCGTCGAGGTCTATGGATTTGAGGCTAACGGTTTGGCTGATTTTTTCTTCGATAGGCAAATCAGCCAACAAGTCTTGAAATTCTTTTTGTAATGCTTTGGTAAGTTTCAGTGGAGTATCACTCTGGAATTGCTTGGTGGCGATCGCCTGTCCTAAATCTGCCAGCTTCACATATTCAGCTTTACGACTACTGAAAGTTAATTTAAAACCGACAGTTGTGTCGACGTTTTGGGCTGACATTGCTGCTTTAAGACGCGTTTTGAGGTGTTCCACTTCACTATTAAGCATTTGCCAATCATGTTCGATTTGGCGGTAGCGACGAGTCAAATTGGCAATATTTTCAGTTTCCGGCGCGATTTGGCACTGTTGCTGGAGTTGTAGCAGGCGATGATGAACTTGAGCTGTGTACACCGGATCGAGTTTGGCGTAGTCGAGCTGTTCTTGGCTGAGAGGTCGTAATCCCCAATCGCTGCTCTGCAAGTCTTTATTAACTATCGGGAAATGACAAAGCGTTTCCGCAAGGGTTTTTAGTTTGTTATCTGGTTTTGGCGCTAAATAGTATGGGATATTTTTGGCGAGTTCAAGGGTGCAAGTGATGTTTTTTGCCTTTGAGCCACCTAAAAATTTTTTATCAAAAGCGGCGTTATGAAAAACTTTGGCGATCGCCTCATTCGCCATAATCTCATCAATAAAGTGATCAATAAGATCAGGTTTATCTAGCACGTCAAAAATTAAAACCTGTTCCCCCGTTAAATCAGCGGAGTTTGCCGAAATCTGGATTAACGACAAGCGAGGCTGCTTGGTTTTGTAATCTGCTACCTCCGTATCCACCCATAGGATTGGCGCAAACTTTAAACGGGCGATCGCCCCAATGATCTCTTCAGGATTCTGGAGATAAGGCATAAAAAATTAAAAGCTGTCCGGATTAAGCAAAACAAAGCAGTAGTCATTAATTGGTAGATGCACCCTGGTTTTGGCCTCAGAGACTTGTTTCTGAGGCTTTTTCATTTTCTCGTAATTCCCTAGGTGAACGGACATCTGGTAAGCGTTTTTTTAGAACGTACAGCCAAATTAGTCCCAATGCGCCGAGGGCAATACCACCGAGACTGACTAGCTGTGCAATACGCAATCCCCCGATCATCAGGCTATCCATCCGCAGACCTTCGATCCAAACTCGCCCGGCGCTGTAGGCAACCCAATAGGTCAGGAAAATCGTACCGCCCTTGAGGCGATCGCCATGTCTCAAGCCCCAGAAAAATAGATAAAGTAAAAGCCCTAAAACGCCGATATTCCACAGAGACTCATAGAGGAAAGTCGGGTGAAAATATTCATTACTGGCTAGCGAGTAGGGTCGATTTGCGGGCGGAATATAGAGCTTCCACGGTAAATCCGTGGGTCTCCCAAAGGCTTCCGAGTTAAAGAAATTTCCCCACCGCCCGATCGCCTGACCGAGGATGAGAGACGGCGCGATCACGTCGGCTAATTGCCAAAACGAACATTTACTCAAGCGACAGAAAATCCACCCTGCAAGAATTCCCCCTAAAACCGCTCCGTGGATGGCAATGCCCCCTTTCCAAATGGCAATAATGTCCTGAGGGCGGCTAGAGTAGCTCTGCCACTGGAATAAGACATAGTAAATGCGAGCACAAGGGATTGCGGCTAAAACACCCCAGATGGCGTAGTCAGCGACGAATTCAGGGTTCATCTCACGTTTCTTCGCTAAATATTGGGAAAGATTAACGCCGATAATGACTGCCGAAGCAATTAATAAGCCGTACCAACGCACCGCAAAATTTCCCACTTCAAAAATAATTGGGCCGGGAGATTGGAATTGCCAAGCAAAAATCATGGTTATTTCGTGGTGGGAAAAAGGATTAGAAAAAATTAGTGATTATTTTTTGTGGGTCACTTCAACCACAGTATGGACATTGCCGCGAGGTTTGTAGTCACCTTTAATCGTCATTTCTAGGGGGTCACAAGCCGCCACAAGATCGTCAAGAATTTGGTTTACGCCTTCCTCGTGGGAAATGTAGCGATCGCGGTAACTGTTTATGTAGAGTTTAATCGCTTTTAGCTCAACGACTTTTTGGTCTGGGACGTAGGACACATAGATGGTCGCGAAGTCGGGGTAGCCGGAAAAAGGGCATTTACAGGTATATTCGGGCAGAGAAATATTAATGGTGTAACGTCGCCCTGGTCGAGGATTGGGAAAAGTTACAAGTTTGCCAGCTTCGATTTCGCGCTCGCCATATTTAAATTCTTGGGTTTCTGGCGATTCAGTCATGGTGAGTTCTAGGTTGATGATTGAGTTGAGATTGTCGTATTGTACCGATCTTTCGACAGCCTCTAACGGCTTTAAAAATCATCATGTCAGTGCTCTGGCAAGTTTACGGTCGTGTCGAACGACATTTCTCTAAAAATAAAGGCGGGATAACACTCAGTAGACACAAAATTGTGAGGGCAAAAATGAACGGAAGGCGATCGCCACCGGAAAAAGCAGTTTTGCCACTCACGCCGAGCCAAGTATATAAAATTGTGCCCGGAATAATGCCAATGAATGTTCCAAGGGTATAGGGAACCCAATGAATTGGGGTAAGGCCGAATAAAAAATTAATGAGATTAAATGGCGTAATGGGTGCAAAGCGCATTGCCAACACGAGGGTTAATGGATTGCGATGTACCGCAGCTCGAATTCTTTTTAAAACATGATGGCGGTGGAATTTGCTTAATGCCCAGTCCCGTAGTAGGTAACGTGCAGCTAAAAATGCCCCAAGTGCCCCCAAAGTCGCTCCCAAAACTGACCAAAATGTCCCCCAAGACAATCCAAAAATAATGCCGCCTGCCGTCGTCAGCACAGTGCCCGGTATCCCAAAAATAGTTAGCACTATGTAGAGTCCGAGAAATAAGCCAACTACACAACAGGGCATCAGTTGGAGAACGCCTGCTAATTTTTCGTGATCAAATAAAAAGTGTCGACCGTAAAAAACAAGTCCGGCGATCGCCCCGAAAGC
Organism: [Limnothrix rosea] IAM M-220; assembly: GCF_001904615.1. NCBI lineage: Bacteria > Bacillati > Cyanobacteriota > Cyanophyceae > Chroococcales > Geminocystaceae > Picosynechococcus > [Limnothrix rosea] IAM M-220. The sequence goes on along the minus strand of NZ_MRBY01000011.1, from coordinate 96,984 downwards.
CAAGACAACAAACACAATGCGAGGTCGGCACCAGAAGCCCGCTTTAAATAAATTAGACTTCCTGAGAGCCTTGAGGAATCGCATCATGGCTGTCCCCTTCAATTTGAGCATTAAGAGCCTTCTGAGCTGCCTTCGTAATAAGTACGGTGACAAGTACCGTCGCAACCAATCCCACAACAGTTAAGGCCGTCTTCAGTAACGCTTCTTGCCCACCAGTCGTATCAGCACTTGCCGCATTTGCCGCAGCACGACCGATGTAGCCAAAGTAAACATACATCACAGTTCCGGGCATCATACCAATCCAAGACGCGATGACATACTCACGCAATGACACCTTTGTCACGCCAAAGGCATAGTTGAGAAAGACAAAAGGAAAAATTGGCGAAAGCCTCACTAAGCCAACAATTTTCCAGCCTTCTTGGGCAACGGCTTTATCAACGGCTTTAAATTTTGGTTGACCATCAATTTGTTTAGAAACCCAGCCCCGTGCCAGATACCGCCCAATTAGAAAAGAACAAGTTGCTGCCAAAGTCGAGGCGATCGACACCAAAATGGAGCCTTGGACAACCCCAAATAATGCTCCTGCACCAAGGGTCAATGCCGCACCAGAAACAAAAAGTACCGACGCTAAAACATAAATCCCGATAAAGGCAACAATGCCCCAAGCACCGAGGTTATCAACCCAAAGAATTGCTTGGTCAAGCAAACCACTAATAAATGTAAAAATACCCAATTTCTTTAATGCAATTACTGCTATCGCTACGATTAGGGCGATCGCCCCAAACTTAACCCATTTATTTTTTAAAAGTCCATTCATCACTTTGCCCCGTTTAGCTCAATCGCAAACTTGTTCTAGACATCTTCAGTCTAAAAACAAACATCAGCACAAAGCTTAAAAACAGCCAAAAATCCAGTTTGATTTCTACGAGAATTCCTATAAATTTTACGTCGGACTCAAAAAACAGAAAATTCAGCTTCAAAACAAGCCAACCTTAAACCGAAACGCCAGTACATTTACCCATAAAAAAACAGCACGTAGACCATAAGCCATACCTGCCGTCATACAAAAAAGAATGCCCTGCAAAAAAACAGGACACAAAATTAATTACTTAGTAGCGATTACGAGAGTTGTAGCCACCGCCACCACCGCGAGAAGACTTACGATCTTCACGGGGCTTCGCTTTATTGACCTTTAAATCCCGTCCCATCCATTCAGCGCCGTCTAGCGCTTCAATAGCAGCAGTTTCTTCGTCTTCCTTAGACATTTCAACGAAAGCGAAACCACGGGGACGACCAGTCTCACGGTCAGAAGGGATCTGCACGCGACTCACTTTACCGTACTCAGCAAAGGTCTCTTTCAGATCTTCCTCAGTAACTTGATAAGACAGGTTTCCAATATAAATCGACATAATTATTAAGTATTCTTCCAAATCGGAGAATGAAGAGTGTAAAGATTCGGAAGTGTGCAGTTAAAAATTTCTAAAATTCAAACTCAGCTAAAAATCCTAAATCCTCATTAAGTATAGAAGCTGATTGGCTATTTGCGGGAATTGTCACAGAATGTATCTAAACCCGTAAAAATATGCTGACATGGAGAATGACCTCTAGTCCACAGCACGCAGTCTAAATTTTCAGTAAAAACCTAAAGCAAAAAACATATTTGCCGCGGCAGCCTAAAGATAATTGTAGTGGTGATTGTCAGAACTTGCCTAATCACATCCTAATCATACAAAAAAATTGTCGATACTTTTCTCAGCAACACAATGAATGTCGAAGGAAAAAAGCACCGGGCAAGACTACTATTGTTGGTTGGACTAGTAAATAGTTTAACGGTCACCATACTCTGCATAGTAACAAGTCTTATTGGTCTTTTTGAAATTCCTGAACTGGATTTCTATGATCTTCTCACTAAAACAAAATCAACGAAAAAGATCAATCCTCATATTGTGTTGGTCGGCGTTACAGAATCAGACATAAAATATCTCAATGGCTGGCCTATTTCAGATCGAAATCTAGCAATAATTCTCAATAAAATCAAGGCACAATCTCCTCACTCAATTGCCTTAGACATTTACCGCGATTTTCCAGTTTTTGAAGGCTATAGTGAGCTACAAAAAGTGTTTGAAACAACACCAAATCTCATCGGAGTAGAGAATGTTTTACTTTCGACAGATCCAAATGAGGTGATAGCTCAAAGTGTTGCACCTCCAGAGTTTCTTGCCCAAAATAATCAAGTGGCGATCGCCAATTTGATTTTTGACCAAGACTTCGTTGTTCGTCGAGCCTTTCTAGCCGTTGTGCCACCCAATAGCCGCGATCAAAAAAGTAAACTTAGCCTCTCAGCACGACTAGCTTTAGATTATTTAGCCGATAAAGATATCAAGCCAAAAGCCATTTCAAATCAACAATTTTCATACCAACTAGGCAAGAGTATTTTTTATCGCCTAAAAAAGAACTCAGGAGGCTATACAAAAGCTCAGATTAGGGGGAACCAGATCTTAATCAACTACCAAGGGGAACCTTGTAATATTGCAGAAAAATGCATGTTCAAACAAGTCTCAATTCAAGATTTATTAGAAAATAATATTCCCTCAGATTTATTCAAAGATAAAATCGTTATTTTTGGAGCCTTTAGTAGTAGTCTTAATGATTTTTTTTACACTCCTTATGATAGCCCGATGTACGGCATCGAAATCCATGGTCATATTACCAGTCAGATCATTGAGGCAGCCCTCGAAGGAAATGCTCTCATCAAAACCTTGCCAGAACTTGTAGAGTGGCTATGGATTTTTCTATGGGTGTCTACTGGCTCTTTATTTGGCATTCTACTGGGTCAAAAAAGATGGGAGTTTGCCGGAATTTTTCCGATCAGTGCTTTTCTAATACTAATAAATCATCATTTATTCTCTAACAATATTTGGCTACCAATTGTCGCTCCATTTGCTGGCATATATCTCTCTTTAATCACAGCAGCAATTTATTTATTTTGGCAGCAGCTCAAGAGTTATACCCAAGATCTAGAAGTTCAAGTGATGGAGCGTACTGTTGAGCTAGAGAAAAAAAATCAAGTCTTAGCAATTCAAAATATCCAACTAGATAAAGCGCGGGAAATTGCAGATGCAGCGAATCGGGCGAAAAGTCAATTTTTAGCCAATATGAGTCATGAGTTACGTACACCTTTAAATGCAATTTTAGGTTTTTCTCAGCTAATGAACCGAGACCCTAATTTAAATTTAACTCAAGATACTTATCTAAGTATTATTAATCGTAGTGGAGAACATCTTTTAGGACTCATTAATGATGTCTTAGATATGGCCAAGATTGAAGCGGGGCAGATGAGTCTTAATGTTAATAGCTTCGACTTGAGAGCGACCCTGGGGGTTATCGGAGAGACTTTCATTCTTAAAGCAGCAGAAAAGGGTTTAGATCTCGAATTTGTCATCCAAGACTCTGTACCCCAATATATTATGGGTGACGAGAAAAAGATTAGACAGATTTTATTAAATTTACTCAGTAATTCACTGAAGTTTACAGAGTTTGGATTTGTTAGGTTATTGGTTCAAGTTGCTGAAAAGGAAGAGGAGCAATATGTTTTGTCTTTTGTTGTTCAAGATACTGGGGAAGGGATTAAGGAGACAGAAATACAGACGATTTTTACAAGTTTCACTCAAACGGAATCTGGTGTCCGATCTAATCAAGGTACTGGTTTGGGGTTACCGATTAGCCGTAAATTTGTGCGGATGATGGGAGGAGATATATTCGTTACTTCACGGGTTGGAGTAGGAACGACTGTTCGGTTCACAATCAAGGTTCAATCGGTTTTAAAAGAACTAATTCAGCTGCCACAAAAACAACAAAGGGTCATTGCTCTTGCTCCTAATCAAGCAGTTTATAAGATATTAATTGTGGATGATCACTGGGTTAATCGTAAGCTTTTAGAGCAACTTTTAACTCATATTGGTTTTACAGTAAAAGAGGCTGAAAATGGTCAGGAGGCGATCGCCCTCTGGGAAAGCTGGCAACCCCATTTAATTTGGACAGATGTACGTATGCCGATCCTTAATGGGTACGATATGACTCGAGAAATTCGTCGACGGGAAATGAGAAAGTGTGCAGAAAATGGCTCAATAGAAAAAACGATTATTTTGGCAATTACAGCAAGTATTTTAAAGGAAGAGGAAATACGGATTGCAGCATCTGGCTGTGATGGTTTTGTGCGTAAGCCTTTTCAGGAAGATGAGGTCTTAAATTTAATGAAAAGTTTTCTTGATATACAGTATTTATATGAGGACTTACAACGTGATTTGCCCATCTCAAAGGGGTATGGCTCCTCGACCATCGATAAATCAAATCTCCACGCACAAATTAGTCTTACTTCACAACAATGGCGGGAAAATCTCAAAAACAATGCCATTGTTGGTGATGATCAAAATATTTTTTTGCTATTGGAAGAACTCCCAACTGCGGCAAAGGATTTAAAGGCAACTTTGAAGGGCTGGACTGAAGAATTTAGATTTGACTTAATTCAAGATTTATTGCTGTGAAAATGGGTTTCGTCTCAGTGGTTAAGGCTGTTTAGTGGGGGTTTTATTTATGTTGCTAAAGTGGGTGTTTTTTTTGTCATTTATTGATTTCAAGTAGACAATGCAAGTATGGCATGCAGTTATTGCTTTTTTGGGAGGCTTTTTTTGCATTGTTAATGGTTCTCTGTATTGCGGTATACCAGAAATTATTAAATGTATCCGTTAAGTTGGGCTGAAATCGTGTTGTCATTAAAAACTGGAATTTAATTTTTATGGGTTATGTCGAAACTGACCCGGCGATCGCCACACAACAGCCTACAGTTCATCAATTTTTACATCTTTGCGCAGAGACCAATATTGCCAAGATTCCCCTTGCAGCGGAATGGGGACTACAGCTTTTAATGGAAGGGGATTTCCATGAGCGTTGGCGCATTACTAAAGTTTTAGGGAAGGTTGGCGACTCGATTTTGCCTCAACTACTGGCGATCGCCGAAAATCCAGCTCAAGATATAGAGTTACGCTGGTTTGCCATTCGTATTTTGGGTCAATATCGTCAACCAGACATTATCGCGCGATTGCTTGTTCTGATCGAAAATTGTCAAGAAGAGTTTCTCGCGGACGAAATTGTGCGAGCGCTGGTGCAGCTAGAAGAGCAAGCCACAGATTATATTGTGCCGCTCCTTCATGAAGTGGAGACTCGCCTATTGGCGGTAAAAGCTTTGTGTAAGGTTCGCTATAGCAATATTGTGGAACCTTTGCTCAGTGTTGTAGAGGATGACAATCCGGAGATTCGAGAATTAGCGATTGAAGCCCTAGGCAGTTTCCGCCATCCACGGATTTTCACTTTTTTATTGGCAGCTCTCAAAGATCCAGCGAGTAAAGTCCGCATTGAGGCAATTCGCGCTTTGGGGTTTTGGACAAACTACGCGGATAAAGACATTATTTTTCAACGGGTTTCGCCGCTGCTCTACGACCATAACCTTGATGTTTGCCAACAGGCCGGCCTCGCCCTGAGTCGTCTCCAAAATGCTGATGCGGTAGAGGCGATCGCCACGGTTATCCAAGCTACCACCACTCCCCTCGCCCTAAAAAAAGAACTTGTCCAAGCTTTAGGGTGGATTGATCAAGCCGCCAGCCTGCAAGCATTAGGCGATATTTTGCCGCAGGCATCGGAGCCCCTTACCCTCGAAATTATTAAAGTCATTGGCCGCATCGATAGCGGCGATCGCCAAGAACAAGGCACAAAACTTCTTCTGGATTTTTGGCGACAACAAACACAATTACCCAAAAAAGATTTGCGACAAGCCTTTGTCTATGCCCTCGGCCAACTCAAACAACCCATTGCCCAAGAAACTTTACGACAACTCAGTCACGACGCAGATTCCGCCGTCAGACTCCATGCCATAGCAGCCCTCAACAAACTGCCAAGAACAAAGACTTAGTGCAAAGGTTACTGTTTTTTGAGCTGACATCAGTTAAGCTAGCCATCTGTTGATCGAAACAATAATTTGACGAAAATGAGCAGCGAATTTCGCAAACTTTTAAGAAAAGTTGGTAGTGGTAAACATACAAGCAAAGGCCTAACCCGACCTGAGGCGACAACAGCATTACAGATGATGGTCGATGGGGCTGCCACACCTGCTCAAATTGGTGCATTTTTGATTTCCCATCGCATTAAACGACCAACGGGTATTGAGTTGGCCGGCATGCTTGATTTTTATGATTCTCGGAGCCAAAAATTACAACCCATTTGCCCCGATAAAACCGTTTATATTTTGGGTATTCCCTACGACGGTCGTTCTCGCACTGCGCCCATATCGCCCATTGTTTCACTCATGCTCAAGGCCTCTGGTGTACCTGTGGTGATGCATGGTGGCGATCGCCTACCGACAAAATACGGCTTACCTCTCATAGAAATCTGGCAAGCACTAGGTTTAAGATTTAACCGATTAGACGTGCGCCAATATCAAGCATTTTTTGAAACGGAAGAATTCGCATTATGCTATACCCCAACTTTTTTACCAGAGAGTAAAGCGCTAAACACCTATCGCGAAGAACTCGGCAAACGTCCCCCCATTGCCACCATAGAGCTCGTTTGGTCTCCCTACTCTGGAACCAATAGCCACACCATCGCAGGCTATGTTCATCCCCCCACAGAAAGCATTATTCGCGATACTTTTACCGAGAGAAAACAAGCGCCATACACTTTAATTAAAGGCCTAGAGGGCAGCGGCGATCTGCGCATTTCCCAGGTCACGATTGTTGCCACCCATGAGAACACAGATGCCAGTGGCGTAAAATACCTGAAGCCTGATCCCTATATCTACAATCTAGGCGGCAAGGATGTTCCCCTTGAATCAGCAGAAAGTTATATCGAAAATTTAACAGCATTATTGCAAGGCGAAAAAAATGACCTGTTTAACACAGCGGTTTGGAATGGGGCATTTTATCTGTGGCACTGCGGTATTGCTGAAGATCTAGAAGCGGGTGTTGCAGCAGCGAAAACTTTAATCCTTGAAGGGACATTGCAAGATACTTTGATAAGACTTAAATCGACGCTGGATCAATTGTAAGGGCTAAAAACGTCTGTTCGGCTTAATCATAATGGTCTCTAAAGTCCCTAGGGAAAGGAGATAAACAGAGGGATCAATATTGGCGTTGTACTTGGGTCGTTCTTACCAAAATTTGCGAGCTGAAGAAATTTCTCCATCCCCTTCTCTCCGTTGCCACATCGTTATTTCAAGGTCTTGTTTCATCTAAACTCCGATTAAAAAAAATCATTGTGACAATGGGGCGATCGCCACTTATTTTCCGTAGCCAAGACCCATAAGATTAGCCCACCTTGGGGTTCAAAAGCCGGGGATTTTCCAACAGGTGTCGTTTACCTCGCTAGAATTTCATCAATCCCCCACTTTGTCGTCCTAAACCGATGGACTTTGACGATAGACTTTCATCTTGTCAATTTGTAAAAAAGCATTAAAAAGCTTAAACTATGTGCAGGAAGCTGCATCTTCATGTTGTAAAAGGCAGCATTAACAAGGGTCTTTCCACACGAACCCTTAATTTGATTTAGCGTTAAGTTTTATCGGTTTGCACAGTTTCTCGTTGAGACTTATTATTCTGCACCGATTAAACCTAGGCAAATGCAGCCTAGACAAGCAGATTTGTACCTTTTTGTACCCTATAGAAGCGCGAGGAAGTCCGATGATGAAAAATCGTATTGTTCCAAGAGTTGTTGAGTTAGCTGAAGGTGTTTATATTGAAACAGCTATTCCGCGCGAAAACCATGCGGCACTGCGGTCTGGTTTTGCGGGCTATCCTAGTAATCCCCGCTGGACGGTACGAAAATATCAGGCTTGGAAACAGGGCAGGCAATGGCGGCAAGCTTTAAAGGATGGCTCTATGGCGGTGCAGGAGAAGCGACTTGTGGCGACCGAAACGGCACTCAAAATGGCGATCGCCCCCCCAGAAGAAGAGCGCACCTCTTGGCGATCGCCTCTCAAGAAACTCGCCTTTTCCCTAAATTAAACTTTAAATATTGCCCTTTTAAAGGAGGTCAACATGACGGTACAGTAAAGGCTTCTAACGTTTACTACCGTCGGCGATCGCCTTTATGTCCTGCGATTATCTCATCGAAATTCTTAATGCCCGCGTCTATGACGTTGCAAAGGAAAGTCCCCTCGAAAAAGCGCCCAACCTTTCCACACGTTTAAATAATAATGTGCTGCTGAAGCGCGAAGATTTACAGTCAGTTTTTTCGTTTAAGCTGCGGGGAGCCTATAACAAAATGGCAAATCTTTCCCCAGCACAATTACAATGCGGCGTTATTGCCGCTTCGGCGGGAAACCATGCCCAAGGGGTCGCCTTAGCCGCGAAAAGATTAGGGACGAGGGCAGTGATCGTGATGCCCGTCGTTACGCCTCAGGTCAAAATCAATGCCGTTAAAGCAAGGGGCGGCGAAGTTATTCTCCATGGCAATGCCTACGACGATGCCTATGCCCATGCCCGCCAGCTGGCAGACGAACAGCACCTCACCTTTATTCATCCCTTTGACGACCCCCATGTGATCGCCGGGCAAGGAACCATTGGCATGGAAATTTTACGCCAGTGTCAGCAGCCAATTCACGCTATTTTTGTGGCGATCGGCGGCGGTGGTTTAATTGCAGGGATCGCGGCGTTCGTGAAACGGGTGCGTCCGGACATCAAAATTATTGGTGTCGAGCCTATCGATGCGGATGCCATGAGTCAGTCCCTAGCAAAGGGCGAACGGGTGCAGCTATCGCAGGTTGGTCTTTTTGCTGATGGTGTAGCGGTGCGTTACGTCGGTGAGGAAACCTTTCGTCTTTGTCAGGAATATATTGACGAAATGATTTTGGTCTCCACAGATGATACCTGTGCTGCCATTAAAGATGTTTTTGAAGATACGCGCTCTATTCTTGAACCAGCGGGGGCGCTGGCGATCGCCGGAATGAAAGCCTACGTTGAGCGCGAAGGCATTGCAGGGAAAAATTTGGTAGCCGTTGCCTGCGGTGCCAATATGAATTTTGATCGATTGCGCTTTGTGGCTGAGCGGGCAGAATTAGGGGAAGGGCGCGAAGCCATTTTTGCCGTGACAATCCCAGAGCAACCCGGTAGCCTCCGAAAATTTTGTCGCTGTATGGGCGATCGCAACTTGACCGAATTCAACTATCGCATTGCCGACGCAGCCGAGGCCCACATTTTTGTCGGAATTCAAATCCAAAATCGTCACGAAATTAAACCCTTAGCAGCAACCTTTGAAGCCAATGGCTTTAAAACCCTCGATCTGACCGATGACGAACTCACAAAACTCCACCTCAGGCACATGGTAGGTGGACGCAGCGAAAAAGCCGAAAATGAATTGCTATATCGCTTTGAGTTTCCCGAATGTCCCGGCGCATTAATGAAATTTGTGGAAGCCATGAGCCCCGACTGGAATATTAGCGGCTTCCATTACCGCAACAACGGCTCTGATTATGGACGGATTGCGATCGCCATTCAAGTACCGCCCCACGAAATGGATCAATGGCAAAACTTTTTAGACCAACTCGGCTATCGCTACTGGGATGAAAACAAAAATCCAGCCTACCGACTATTTTTAGGCTAGTTCACCACCATGCTAAATTACGCATCCATTTCCGGCGATCGCTCCCGAACGACCCGCTCAAAAACAGCAACCGTTTGCTTTGCCAACTCCGACCAATTGAAACGCTTTGGCAAATCCGCATAGGCGTTTTCCACAAGAGTTTTCGCATATTCAGGATGTTGCAGCACCTCTAAAATGCCCCAAGCCAAAGAACTAGCAACATTAGCATAGGTGACAATCCCAGTTTTTTCGTGGGTCACAACCTCCGATAAACCCCCAGCATTAGACACAACCACTGGCACCTTGGCCGCAAAACTTTCTAAAACAACAATGCCAAACGGCTCATACAAACTAGGAAATACCGCACAGTCGGCGATCGTCTGAAAGCGATCAAGATCTTCATCGGGCATAAAACCCGTAAATTCGCAGGCTTCCGACAGCCCTACATTCCAAGCCTGTTGTTTTAGGTGCTCATGGTGACCGCCACCAATAATTACAAATTTCACTTTTCCCTGCATCATCTCTAAAACGCGAGGAGCAGCATCAATCAGCACACTAATCCCTTTTTCGTAGGTTAAGCGTCCAACATAATAAACAATTTTTTGATCATCAGGTGCAAACCGCCGCCGAAAAGCCCGGCGATCAAACTGTGACGAATGTTGTTTTTTTTCCGAGCGAATACCATTGAAAATTACATCCATTTTCTGCCACGAAACATTTAAAGCACACTCTAATTCGTGACGCATATATTGACTACAAACAATGATGCGCCAAGCCTCATTGACCAAAGCCTGCTCCTTCGCTGCAATATACGCATGGGTTTCAGTGTGAATGCCATTATGTCGTCCATATTCTGTTGCATGGATCGTTGCAACTAACGGCAATTGAAATTCTTGCTTCAGGGCGATCGCCGCATCACCCACTAACCAATCATGGGCGTGAATTAAACAAACATCAGTTCGCCCCGCGAGAAACCCACGACCAAAAACAATCATCGCATCATTCATCGCAGTAACCCAATCAAAAAACCGTTCGTTTTCAGCTACCGTCACCCGATAAACATTAATACCCTCAACCACCTCTTGCGCCGGCAGATCATCAGTGCGGATCGTCACTAAATCGACACCATACCCTAACTTCACAACTTCCGGATACAATTCTCCAACATGACGGGCAATACCACCAACAATCCGTGGCGGAAACTCCCAACTCAAGACCAAAATACGCATCAATATCACTCCACAAAATAAATTGCAGAAACTTACCTCACTTCAAGAATGCAAACCCTTAAAGAAATCTCACAGATCTGCTGTACCGCCTGAACAAAGATTCTTTTTTTCCCTTACAATGAGAGTGGGCAAAAACTTATTCGATAAAGAACAAAAGTTTTTGTTCACTCCTCACACCATATCTCGCCCGGATCGCCATAGTATTCGGGCGTTTTTCTTAGGGCGAGAACACCGAACGAAAGCATTGTGCGGCAAAAAAAGATATAAATTGCGACATCCGGCTAACTTTGAAAAGAAAATAGAATGATCAAATAGATTTATTCCGCAACGTTTAAGGGTATCGTAACATCACTATTTCAATTATTCGAATCAAGCCTTTCAATTACAAAAGTTATCATTGTTTATTATCGTTTTTGTCGAAGCCGTAAACCGAGATAACTCATATGCTAAAATCCACTAGTATTCTCAGCAACATTTTGTATTAGGTAGGAATTTAGAGGCATGTCAAAAACTGCCCCAGTCACAGACGCAACCTTTCAAGAAGAAGTTCTCGAAAGCGAAGTCCCCGTTCTAGTCGATTTTTGGGCTCCTTGGTGTGGTCCCTGTCGTATGGTCGCTCCTGTTGTAGAGGAGATTGCTGACCAGTACCAAGAGCAAATTAAAGTGTTCAAACTCAATACTGATGAGAATCCTAGCGTTGCTAGTGAGTATGGTATTCGCAGTATTCCCACTCTCATGATCTTCAAAGACGGCAAGAAAATGGATATGGTCGTTGGTGCTGTCCCCAAAACAACACTGGCAACGGCGATTGATAAACATCTCTAGAAATACTAATAATCTAGGCAATTATTTTTTCAAAACTAGAAACCTTACACTACTTTAGTTACTCGACTTACAAAAGTTTAATTTAAATAAGATGTAATTCACCCTTTTTACCCTGTTTTTTATAAGCAGGGTATTTTTACGCTTCACAATAATGGGTATGACATCACACCATAGGTCTTGCTGATTTTACTTGTCAAAATAGATAATTTAACTCAATAAAATAGGGCGATCGCCAAACAGTTGACATCGCCCTTAAGAGTATATTTACTAACAACTAACGAGGAACAACTAGAAAGTCTTGTCAAGTTCCGCAATCAGCTCATCTAGTTCCTCTAGCGCCTGATTGACATCAAGACGTAAAGAACCCAGCTTAGGATCACCTAGTAGCCTCACTAGCGCCTCACGCTTACCCTTAATCACTTCAACCTTAGCCTGTAAAGTTGCTTCAGTCATTTTTACCTCTTCTTAAATTCAGAAAGATTATTGATATTTGTGCCCAATGAAAAACAAGAAATAGCAAAACAACACTATTCAATATCAGCCAAATTTACCCTGCCAGCAGTTCTATCCGAGATTGCACCCACTTCCTTCATTTTGTTAATAAATTCACTCGCCAATTTCATAAAGGCCTTCGAACCAGATGTATTGGGCATAGAGATAACGGCAGGCTGGAAGGTATCAAGGGCTTTGGCGACATTGACATCCATGGGAATCTTGTTTTTAAAGATTTGGGATGCAGTAAAGTCGTCACTCACACGTTTCATGACCTGGTTGTAGTAACGGTTAAGTAACGTTCCCCCAGAAAGAATAAATACAATACCTAACAGGTGCAATTTGATCGGATCAACATTATTCGGGTCTGTGTCCTGATGACTTTCTCGTAAGGCTCGAATCCGACGTTGCAGTAGCTGAATACCGACAACAGATAGGGGTTCTGGACGGGCTGGCAGGATATAGAAGTCACTAGCCGCCAACCCACTACGGGTTACCAAGTTATAGCCGGGCGCACAGTCCATAATGATGAAATCGTATTTATCCATCACAGGTTCAAGGATTTTTTTGATGAGAACGAGCTCGAAGTTATTCCAAATTTCTTGAAAATTCGTATCTTCGTCTTTCACTGCCCGTTTATGGAGCATTTCTGAAACAAGGTATTCGTCATATAGCTCAATATCACCGGGCAAAAGATCTAGGCCTTGCACATTGGCAATGAAGGGACAAATGATGTCGTTAATATCGAGGGATTGCTTCAGGGTTGGTTTGATTGTTGTTTCGATGAGATAACTAATCGTGCGCCTTGCTTTACGGATACGGGCAAAATCTTGGGGTGGCATTAAACTCAAAGTGGCACTGATCTGAGAATCTAAGTCAACGACGAGTACACGTTTTTTATGGTGGCGAGCTAAACAAGCGGCAAGATTAACGGTCAGAGTTGTTTTACCAACGCCTCCTTTCATGTTGACGGTACTGATAATGAGTGCCATAGACGCTTTATACGGATAAATAGGGTTATTACAGTAGAGTGCCCACAAATGGGCTTAAGGGTTTTTGCGATGAATATTTGTCGTCATTGTACCGTTATCTCAATATTTGCTTAAGACAACTAGGGGATGAATTTTCCCTAGCTGTTTCAATCTGTAGAGAAAAATGGGTACGACAAGTTCATCCCAAAATACTAAGGGGTAAGGGTGGAGATCGGAGCCAGCTTGGCAATAGGCAAAACCATTAAGATTTTACAGACATCGCTCCAAGCTCACTTTTTTTACGGCGGCGACCGCCCCACCGCATAGCCTCACCAAAAACGCTATTTAACGTGAGTTTTGCTTAAGCATGCTCGGAAGTACGACGCGGTGAATGGGAGAGCGAGAGATCGGGAGATGTTTCTATGCCAACAATCCTACTAACGTCAGTTCGGGTTAAGGAGTTATCTGAATACCTTGAAGACATGGGGACATTGGGATAGGGAGACACGGAGAGGGGGAGACACGGGACATCAACGGACACCCGCATTAGAATTGTTTGAATGAAAAATCGCCCCATCCCTCGCTCTCCCTTTCGCCGCGTCATCATTCCAGACCATGCTTAAACCGAACTCAGGTTACTAGCTTTCAAAAAATGCAAATTTTCGTGGCTTCCCCGTGTGTCTCCTTTTCTCTAAAGAATTTTGGCTACATTCTGATCCATAACTGACGTTATTTAAAAGACCAAACTTAAGCCCTTAGCTTTTATTTTCATACAGCAATAGAAGAAGGCGATGTGGCAGTTGTTGTCTTCCGGAAAAGATAACCAGTCCCTCTTTCAGTAATAATAAATTCGGGCTGGCGGGGATCTTCTTCGATTTTTGAGCGCAGACGAGAAACATGGACATCGACTACCCGTAGGTCACTGTGGCGACGGGGCACATAGCCCCAAATTGCAGTCAAGATGTCTGTGCGACTTAGGGGATTTCCGGCTTGATTCACCAATAAATGTAAGAGGTCAAATTCGATGTGAGTTAGACGCAATACATTGCCATTTTGTAGGACTTTGCGGCGATTTGTATCAATAACAAGGTTGGCGATGCGCAGAACGCCAGCTTCTTCAACTTCATCTTGTTGTTTCTTGGTGCGACGCAGAATACAGTGAATTCTTGCTTCAAGTTCTTTGGGAGAAAAGGGTTTCACGAGATAGTCATCGGCCCCAAAACGTAACCCAGTGATGCGATCTGCGACATCCCCAAGGGCGGTCAGCATGATAATCGGTGTGTCGGATTCGCGGCGTATTTCTTGGCAAACATAATAGCCATCGCGCTTTGGCATCATTACGTCGAGGATGACAAGATCGGGGCGCTCACGCCAAAAAATTTCGAGGGCTTCGTCGCCATCGGCGGCGGTGATAATGTCGTAGCCGATCATGGAGAGTCGGGTATTTAAAATGCGACGTACGGCGATTTCGTCATCGACTACGAGGATTCTTGCCTTACTCTCTACCACGATGGATATTGCTCCCTCTCACATTGGAACTAACGGTGATTTGTGAAAATGACTATTTACATTTTGTTACATTTCAGTATACCAAGAACTTTTGGCTCATGCAAAGCGGTCAAGTTCTTTGGCAATTTTGAGTCTGGACGGTAGGATAAATCGGGCAAGTTAGACTGGGATGACTTGTCGGACGTTGTTTGTCAGGAATATTGATTTTATGGTTGGCGATCGCCAGAAATTTGCGGGATGGGGTTTTATTAATTTAAATAAGCCTGCGGGTTGGACCTCCCACGACTGTATTGCTAAGCTACGCCGCTTACTCGGACTCAAAAAAATTGGCCATGGTGGCACCTTGGATCCCATGGCGACCGGGGTTTTACCTGTAGCGGTGGGCAAGGCCACTAGGCTGTTGCCATATTTACCCAAGGCGAAGGTTTACAAAGCGGTTATTCGATTTGGGGTGAGAACTGCAACGGATGATCTAGAAGGGGCGGCGATCGCCGAAATACCTTGTCCAAATCTAACTTTGGCGGAAGTCACGGCACAACTTCCTAAATTTAGGGGAAAAATCACGCAGATTCCCCCGGCCTTTAGTGCCATTAAAAAAGATGGCAAGCCCCTTTATGAGTTGGCAAGGCAGGGCATTGAGGTAGAAGTACCAAGTCGAGAAGTGGAAATCTTGGCGCTGAATATCTTAGGTTGGCGATCGGGGGATTTTCCAGAGCTAGATCTAGAGGTGCATTGCGGTGAGGGGACTTACATCCGGGCGATCGCCCGCGACCTCGGTGTAACCCTAGGTACTGGGGCGACCCTAGCTGGTTTAGTGCGTACAGCGAGTGGTGGATTTAGCCTAGAACACAGCCTCACTATCGAAGCTATTGAAACGCAATTAGAAAAGCAAACCTTCATTTGCCAAAGACCAAATCAGCTTTTGCAACATCTACATCATCTTGTCTTACAAGAAAATCAGGCGATCGCCTGGAGTTTTGGACAAAAGATTCCTTGGGTCGCTCCCCCCGTTGCCGTCGGTAAAGCCTTGGGCGTTTACGATACAGCGGAGCAATTTCTGGGTATTGGAGAGTTTAAACCCAGTAAAACAGAAGCTGACCAACTTGTACTAGCCCCCCGTCTCGTGATGTTTGGCAAATAACCATTTCTTTCTAGATTGATGTCAACTTTAGTTAGAGATTAAACCTCAAATCCCCCAAGCAAAGCAGCTTCCCAAAAACAATAAAATACAATCACAGGGACATTTTTCTCACCAAAATCTATGAGCTGACGAAATTTCCCCAGTCGCCCCCCCTCCCCTTCGCCATATTACCGTCGCGGCTCAGGCGAATCTCAGGTCAGGTTAATTGCTGATACTGATAGGACATCAGATCTTCTGTTCGAATAAAAACCTCTCGGGGCAAAATAATGGCTTGCTGTCGAAAACTCACAAATCCAGAGTACGTTTCACGGTCGATCGCCACACCTGTCACATATTGAGCACGTACGGGATGAACATTTGCGTAGTTATAGTAGATGTGCTGGGCAGCCCGTAACAATCTTGGTTCGATCAACACGAGGGGCAGTCTCTGCTACGACATTTCCTCCATCAGGATACGCTTAGATTTTGGCGAAATCAAGAACACAATAAGATCGATGACGGCTGATTTTCTTTGGGAATGAACAGGGTAATATAGGATTGTACAACTCAGTAGCGTGCAGTATCGGGGAGGTCTGAATTATGGCTGTTTTAACAAAAACGCCTCAGGAAATTTCTCACATGAGTGAAGCTGATGTCGCAAGTTTGGCAACTCGCCTAGAACTCGATGATTATGCGAGTCCTTTCGAAGCGCTACAGGATTGGCATTTGCTACGGGCGATCGCCTTTCAGCGTCAAGAATTGGTAGAGCCTTATCTTCACCTACTTGATTTTGAAGCTTACGACGAATCGTAAATGCTCAGGGACAAGAAAGTCGTCGTCGGCATTAGTGGTGGCATTGCGGCCTACAAAGTATGTGAAGTGATCTCCCGTTTATTTCAAGCGGGGGCGGAAGTGCGTGTGGTGCTGACAGATTCGGCGCAGCGGTTTATCACGCCGCTAACGGTGGCGACCCTCAGTCGCCATGCAGCCTATACCGACGAAGATTTTTGGGATAGTCATCAGCCCCGCCCGGTTCATATTGAGTTGGGAGAATGGGCTGATTTAATTTTATTGGCACCTCTGACGGCGAATACTTTAGCGAAGGTGAGTTTGGGTTTAGCGGATACCCTCCTCGCTAATATTATTTTGGCCTCAACTTGCCCTGTGTTGGGGGCTCCGGCCATGAATACGGATATGTGGCAACAGCTTTCGGTACAGTCAAATTGGCGTAAGTTGCAACGGGACGAACGTTATCATATCCTCTCGCCTAATAGTGGTCTTCTCGCCTGCGATCGCCGGGGCAAAGGCCGGATGTCGGAGCCGATTGAAATTGTTGAAGCGGTGGAATCTTTGATCCACAGTCGTGGCCGACGGGATCTGAGTGAACGGAAAATATTAATTAGTGCTGGCGGCACTCGCGAACATATTGATGCGGTGCGGTTTATCGGGAATCCATCTTCGGGAAAAATGGGTCTGGCGATCGCCAAAGCAGCGGTCTATCGCGGTGCAACCGTCACATTAGTGCATGCTCCCATCGAGGTTAAGTTACTCGAAAATTTACCAGCGGTAGAACGATTTTCCGTGACTAGCTCGGCCGAAATGGAGCAATCACTTCTAAAGCAGGCCGCAAAATTTGATTGGATTATTATGTGCGCGGCAGTGGGGGATGTGCGGTCTAGGATTCGCCATGACGCTAAATTGGCAAAGGCAGATTTACCTGAAAGCTTAGAGCTCGAAACTATTCCAGATATTGCTGCGCAGCTCGGTCAACAAAAACGAGCGGATCAAAAACTCATTGGTTTTGCTGCCCAAACGGGGGATATTACCGCGCCAGCTCTAGAAAAATTACGGCGAAAAAATCTGGATGCGATCGCCGCCAATGCCATTGATTTACCAGATTCAGGATTTGGGAGCAACAATAATCAACTGGTATTTATCGATAAAGAAGGACGACAAGCAACGATTCCCATGGCTCCAAAGTTGGCGATCGCCCATCACCTGCTCGACTTCATTAAACAGCTCTAGAACCATATTTTTCAGTGACTACTCAATCCAATATTTAGGGTTATTGAGCGTGTCGGCACAAATGACTTTTCCTTTAACTGATCCAAGCACATTAGGCTGCAATTCTTGTACTATCCAAGCGGCGGAATTTTCAGGAGCAATGGGATAAGTTGCTTCAAATCCCTGAATGCCAGCGGTTGTAAAGCCATGGCGTGAGTAGTAGCTGGGATAACCCAGTACAAAAGCCAGTTGAGTCCCTGCCCCCTGTAATTTTTCCAACCCTATTTGAATAAGTTGACTGCCAATACCGTGTTTTTGGTGCTCTGGTAATACTGCCAAAGGCGCAAGAATCGAGGCTGAAACAGCGTGACTTGGTTCCGGTTCTAGACGCACGCTCGTAAACAAAATGTGTCCGACAATAATTTCGTTTTTTACCGCGACAAAAGACAACGACGGTTGAGCTGTGGGATCCTCTAATAATGCAGTAATTAACGTCAGTTATGGATAAGAATTTAGCTGATATCTCTTTAAAGAAAGGAAGACAAGGAGAGGTAGAGACACGGAGAACCAACGAAAATTTGCGTTTTTTGACCCCTAGGATTGTTTAGATAAAACATCTCCCTATCTCTCGCTCTCTTATTCGCCGCGTCGTATTGCCGAGTACCCTTAAGCAAAACTCAGGTTAATTAATGCAGTAATTTCTGAGCCTTCTTCGCCAAAGGCGGCGATCGCCAACTCTAAAATTTGCGGCAAATCGCCATCAATTACTCCACGTATTTCCAAATCCATCATGCTGAACGGGGCATATCTTCACCAAAAAATTGTGAATTATTGTCCATAGATTATTGGCCATAGATTATTGGCCATAAAAATCAACCACTTGTACCTTTGTCCATTTGGTTTTGTGGCGAGCGAGAAACTCCTGGTGGTTGGGATGGGGAGAATACACATCTAGGGCTTCGTTACTTTCCAATTGAACGTACAGACCCAGCTGATAGGTTTTGATATGAACCTCACGATCTTCGCGGGCTTTTAAACCAAGGTCAACGCTTAGTACACCGGGGATTTTGCCGAGGAGTTCGATGCCATCATCGATGATGGCTTGGGTATCGACAGTGGTCGTTGTGGTGGCGAGTTCAAAGAGAACGATGTGATGTAGTGGTTGGGGCATTATTTTTAAGGGTTTAGCCGACAAAATTTACAGGTGTTTGGGATTTTAGGACAATGTAGCGGTCATCTCTTCAACGATATTTGAGACGGTTAGATCTTCTGATTTGTGGGTCATCGCCGCTTTGATAAACCCAAGAAAAAGCGGGTGGGGACTATTGGGACGGGACTGAAACTCTGGGTGAAACTGGGTCGCGATAAAGAAAGGGTGATCGGAATATTCAATGATTTCCACAAGGCGACCGTCGGGGGATGTGCCGCTAATTTGGTAGCCCGTTTCAAGGAAAAGACTACGGTAGGCGTTATTGAATTCATAGCGATGGCGATGGCGCTCGTACACCACTTCTTTGCCATAAAGTTGGTGGGTTTTTGTGTCCGGCGTGAGGCGACAAGGATAAAGTCCCAGACGCATTGTGCCACCGAGATCCACCACATCTTGTTGCTCGGGCAAGATATTAATGACGGGATTTTTTGCTTCGGGCTGAAACTCAGCGCTATTGGCATCTTCGAGCTTGGCAACATTGCGCGCCCATTCGATGACGGAAGATTGCATCCCTAAACAGAGTCCTAAAAAGGGAATATTACGGGTGCGGGCAAAGGCGATCGCCGCGACTTTACCATCGACACCACGGGAACCAAAACCGCCGGGGACAACGATGCCAGACATTTCGGCGAGATATTTCTCCGCACCATGCTGTTCGAGATCTTCGGCATCCACCCAATGGAGTTTGATATCAATATCGTTGGCGATCGCCGCGTGACCGAGGGATTCTACGACAGAAAGATAAGCATCATTCAGCTGAACATATTTACCGACAATGGCAATATCCATATGACGGGTTGGACGTTTCATGCGCTCAACCCAACTTGTCCAGTGCTCTAAATTTGGTTGGCGTAGATCCATATTCAGAAGTTTGAGGCTTTGTTCGGCTAAACCTTCCCGCTCTAACATCAAGGGCACTTCGTAAATGCTGCTGGCATCTTGGGAGGTAATGACTTGCTCTTCGGGGACGTTACAAAATTCGGAAATCTTTTCCCGTTGTCCTTCAGGAAGAGGGCGATCGCAGCGACAAACCAGAATATTGGGCTGGATACCAATGGAACGCAATTCCTTAACGGAATGTTGGGTCGGTTTCGTTTTTGTTTCCCCTGCTGCCGGAATCCACGGAATCAAAGTGACATGCATATAGATGACATTGTCACGCCCTGCTTCTTTGCGAAACTGACGGATCGCTTCTAAAAAGGGCAAGGACTCGATGTCACCCACTGTGCCACCAATTTCGGTGATCACAAAATCGGGGTTTGTATTCTCAGCAACGCGAAAAATGCGCTCTTTAATCTCATTGGTAATGTGGGGAATCACCTGCACTGTGCCCCCTTGGTAATCACCGCGACGTTCTTTGTTGATCACGGCTTGGTAGATAGAACCCGTCGTGACGCTATTCAGGCGGGACATGGAGGTATCGGTAAAGCGCTCGTAGTGACCGAGGTCGAGGTCAGTTTCTGCACCATCTTCGGTGACAAAAACCTCGCCATGCTGGAAGGGACTCATCGTCCCGGGATCGACGTTAATGTATGGGTCAAGCTTGAGGATTGACACTGAATAATCCCGTGATTTGAGCAGTCTCCCTAAACTTGCTGCCACGATTCCTTTGCCGATGCTGGACACGACGCCACCGGTAACAAAGATAAATTTAGACATTAATCAATACCCAACCCCGTTCACGTTTTCTTTAACCCGTCCATTTTGCCATAGTCCTTTCTCTAGACATAAAGGTTTCGCCACATCTGCGGCGATCGCCCCAAAAACAACTTCAACCTCATTCATTTTGTTTATTCATCTTTCCTTGGGGAAGGTGCTCGAAGAGGGTCAGGGGTTTGACCAGTTCTATTTATCTTGAGTAATCCACTGGGCGATCGCCCCCGATACTTTTCGTGCGATAAACCTGCCGCAACATCTCCTATTCCCCATCATCCAGTCCGAGCAAAATATTATTCCGCCGACCCCGAATTTCCCGCTCAAGGGTTTCGTGGGTGAGCTTGCCCTTGCGCCAATCCTTCAGTACCCATTCCGACAATAGTTGCAACAAATTTCGCACATGACCACCACTCACCCGACACAAATGATTTAAGCTTTCTGGATCTTCAAAAACTGTCGAAATCTCAGCCTCCCACGTCTCCGGTGACACATCAGGAAAAGCCCTCACTAACACCATTTCTCGCATCTTTGCCACCCCTGCCGGATCATCCTCGCCCGTTTTTGTTCGCACCCGCACCATCGGCAAGGTTTTCGGTTCTGGACTATTCCGACTCGTAATCTGCCCAAAGCGATCGCCGAACCGGAGCACTAGCAGACATCGTATAGGCCATATGACAAGTAAACGCCTGCCCAATAAACAAATCCCCTAGCATTCCGACTGATCCTAGGCTGAATAGTAGCGATTTCTTTGTATGATAAATCCATATTTTGGTAGGGCAAGCAAACGATGCAAATCTTAGGGACAACACAACTATTGGGTGTGATCGGCAACCCCGTTAAACATTCTTTTTCTCCCCTAATGCATAATGCGGCGATCGCCGAGCTGGGTGCAGATTATGTTTATCTGGCTTTCCCCATCGCTGCCGACGATCTCAAAACCGCCCTCGATGGTTTTAAAGCCATTGACCTCAAAGGATTTAGCATTACCATCCCCCATAAACAGGCGATTATGCAATACCTAGAGGCGATCGCCCCAGAAGCCCAGATGGTCGGCGCGATCAATACAGTCTGGCAAACCGAAACCGGCTGGCAAGGGACAAATACCGATGTGGCAGGCTTCATTGCACCACTGAAAAAGTTAGACAAAGACTGGTCAACGATTTCCCCAGTTATCCTCGGCAATGGCGGTGCAGCGAGGGCAGTGGTGGTCGGTTGCCATCAGCTCGGTTGTCCCCAAATCCATGTGGTAGGCCGCAACCCAGACAAGCTCGCAGATTTTACTCAAAGTTGGCAGGGAACCCCCCTAGAAAATAAGCTACAAACCCATCTTTGGGGCGATCTAAAACGCTTAATTCCCAATACAAAATTTTTAGTGAATTCCACTCCCGTCGGCATGCATCCCCACACTGACGCATCACCCGTCACACCAGAACTAATGGCGACATTGAGTACCGATAGTATTGCCTATGATTTGATTTATACCCCTTCTCCCACCCAATTTCTCAAGCTCGCCCAAGACCAAGGCGCGGAGATTTTTGATGGATTAGAAATGCTCGTCCAACAGGGGGCGATCGCCCTAGAGAAATGGTTAGCCCAGTCCGTTCCCGTCGATACAATGCGTAACGCATTCATGAAACATTTAGCCCAGCGAAAATAACTATTTTCTGTTTTTAGAAATAACAAATCTTACGATAATCGCTTGTCCACCATATCCGCTAGAAGCGAAAACATACCGATTTGAGTCGCAGCAACAAACAAAATTAAAGTCGCCTCCGTTAGGTCTTGACGAATAAATAAATCCACAGAAAAAGACACTAGAAACCCCAGAAAAAACAAACTGGCGATCGGCACAAAAATGCGAATTGGCGCGAAATAAATCCCTGTCCTAAAAATCAATTTAAAGAACCGCAAAGTATCACGAATTGGTTTGATTTTACTATTTCCAACCCGATGAAAATAATCAATGGGTTCATAATGCACAATATAATTATTCGTTAACATTGCCAACGTAATCGTCGTTGTAAAACTAAAAGTATCAGGCAAAATGTGGATAAATTCTTGGGCAATTTCTTTCTTAAAAACCCGCATGCCACTATTTAGATCAGGGATTTTTTGTTTTGCGATCCACTGGGCAAAACCCACTAAAAAGAATTTCGGGATTTTGCGAATATTAGAATAGGTAACATTTTCACCAGTGCGGGAGCCAACAACCATATCAAAACGCTCAGCTAAGGCAATCAAATCAGGTAGTCGCTCATTTGGGTAAGTGCCGTCCGCATCTGTGATGACAATCAAATCATATTTAGCATGAACAATACCAGTTTTTAAAGCTGCACCATAGCCACGATTTACGGGATGCTCAAACAAAGAAATATTAGTTTGTTTTTTGAGAATGTGAGCTGTATTATCAGTGGAGCCATCATTAACAATGATCAGTTCATAAACTTGACTGGTATCAGCAAAAATACCATTTATTTGCTCAATTGTTGCGGCGATCGCCTCCTCTTCATTAAACACTGGAATAACAATAGATACACCACCTAAAACATCTAGAGAGGGCGATTGCTGTGGAACCGACATATTTTCATTTTTTTACTATAACCATCCAAGTATAAATGAGTTCGAATCATTCAAAAACTTTAGATACTTTTTTCTTTTCACAAGTTAAAAATTGGTACGAGCCGCGCAGCTTATATTGGTTAGCCGCAGCGATTTTCTTTGGTATTCTTTATCCTTGTATGGCGATCGCCAAAGCTTCAGGAGCAGAATATTGGATTCAAGACGATGCAAGGCAACATATTTTCTGGATGGCGCGTTTTCTTGATCCAGCCTTATTTCCTAATGATTTAATCGCAGACTATTACCAAAATATTTCTCCCCAAGGCGTTAAGTTTATCTACTGGGTATTAGCAAAAGTTTCATTTAACCCGATAACAGTCTCCCACTACATCCCAATACTTTTAGGGATATTAACCAGCTTTACAGCTTATCTATTCTGCTTAGAAATCCTCAATATTCCCCTAGCAGGCTTTCTTTCATCCATTGCCCTCAATCAAAATCTCTGGATGCAAGATGGTTTAAGCTCGGGTACAGCAAAGGCTTTTTTAATTCCCATTTTTATTCTTTTTCTATGGGGAGTTATACGAAAATCTTTTGTGTTTTCTTGGTTGGGAATTATTTTACTAGGATTATTTTATCCATCATTCGTACTCGTAGCATCAGGTGTTCTAACTCTGAGATGTTTCCAAATTCAAAATAAACGAATCAAAATCAACCATGACAAATCCGACTTACAACTAAATATTATTGGTTTATTTATTGCTTTTTTTGTTTTATTACCTCTCGCTTTGAGCAGTTCTGAATTCGAGCCAGTCATTACATTAGCCCAAGCTCAACAGCTGCCTGAATTTGAGGCAGGAGGGCGAACAAGTTTTTTTCAACATACTGTATGGGACTATGTTTTTAATGGTAGTCGCACAGGGATTCGCATCACTTCAGCGTTAATACCAAATATTGCTTATCTAACGCTTGTATTGCCCATAGTCTTAGTTTTTAAACATAAATTTAAGTTGTCAAAAGAAATTAACAACTTATCCATTACTTTTCAGCTCATAATCTCTGGATTTACTTTATTTATATTAGCTCACTTACTTCTTTTTAAACTTTATCTTCCCAGCCGTTATACTCTCCATACCTTACGATTTGCCATTACTCTTCTCTCAGGAGTAACCTTTGTTATTGTCATTCAAAAGTTTTTTTTAATTCTCAAAAATAGATCGGTTGTTTTTTTTAAAGTTAGTCCAATTTTAGTTTCTTTAATCTTGGGTTTTCTGATTTTAGTTGAACCGGTGATCGATCAGGATTTTCCAGTAACGGGCTATCATTATGGTCAATATAGTCAGCTCTATAGTTTCTTAGAAAAAACGTCAAAAGATACAGTTATTGTCTCGGTGGTTAGTGAAGTCAATAATATTCCAAGTTTTACGAATCGAAGTGTTTTTATCGGGGAAGAATATGGTATTCCCTATCACACAGGCTATTACAATCGTTTTCGCCAGAGAGCGAAAGATACGATCGCCGCCCATTTCACAACTGATCTAAAAGAGTTACAGAGTTTTATTGCTCAATCAAGTGTAGATTTATGGCTCATAAGTGACGATGTTTTTAAGGCTGCTTATCTTAAGAATAATGGTTGGTTAAATCATTTCCAACCGGAAACAAATCAGGCGATCGCCACCTTAGAGTCATCCAATAAATTACCAGCTCTACAAAGACTAGAAACACAATGTATAGTTTTTACAGAGAAAGATATTAGTCTGATTGATTCTCGATGTATTCTTGCCGCCGAAATTGATAATTCATGACAGCTTAGTGGTTAAGGTTTTTAAGGGAAAATTATTATTGCTCATCAAAAAGACGCGTAGCATAGTTTGCAACGCGCCTAAATATTAAGCCTAAATATTAAAACGACAAATAAATCAAAGCTGAATAGCGCTTTTATTCTTCTTCAGCAGCTTGAATAACTTCGGACGCGCTGCCATCGTCAACTGTTTGCTCAGCTTCTGCCTCAACACTGGCATCAATGGCTTCTAGATCCTCTTCCGCCGCTTCGGGCACAAGGGCAACCGCCACAATAGCATCTTCTTTATCAAGGCGCTGGACTCTGACACCTGTTGCATTACGGGACTGGAGAGAAATAGACTCTACAGCCTGACGAATCATGATGCCGCGGGAAGTCACGAGCATTAGTTCATCACCGGAATTTACGATGCGTAGGGAGGCTAGGCGATCGCCTTTTGATTTGAATTTAATCGCTCGTAAACCAACACCTGCACGGTTTTGAAGGCGGAAACGACCAACTTGAACGCGCTTACCGAAGCCTCTATTGGTGACCGCAATAATCCAAGGACCCTGGTCGACTTCATCAAGGATTTCTTCGCTTTCATTGTCATCGTCCTCTTCTGCTTCCTCCGATGAGGCGATCGCCGCCGTAATTTGCGCCGATACAATATCCATACTGACGAGATGATCCTCCTCAGATTTAAGCTTCATCGCCCGCACACCACGGGTTGCACGGCCAAGGGGACGGAGCTGTTTACTATCAGCTTGGAAATGAATTGCCATACCCTCACTACTAGCCACGATAATGCTGTCCTCTTGACGAGCCAGACGTACCCAATTTAACTGGTCGCCATCCTCTAAAGAAATCGCGATCAAACCATTGGAACGAATACGGGCAAAGGCAGATAACGCCGTTTTTTTGATGTAGCCATTTTGGGTCAGCATCACCAAATATTCGTCTTCAGTAAATTCGCTCACCCGAATCATCGAGGTGATTTTTTCTTCCTTTGGAATAGGCAATAGCTGAATGGCGGGCAAACCCCTTGCAGTGCGGGAACTTTCGGGAATTTGGTAGGCGTGGAGCGAGTAAACAACCCCCCGGTCTGTGAAGAACAACACATGGTCATGGTCACAACAGGTGAGAAAGTGATCAACGCCATCGTCTTCTTTCATTTTGGCTGCTGCTTTACCGCGCGTGGCACGGTTTTGCGCCTCAAAGGTCGCCACTGGCATCCGCTTAATGTAGCCCTGCTCGGTCAGTAAAATCGCAGAACGTTCGTTGGCAATGAGGTCGATATCTTCGAGGTCGCCGCCACCAAAGACAATCTCTGTCCGGCGATCGCTCTGGTGGATGGTTTTAATTTCAGTGAGCTCATCTTCGATAATGGACTCAATACGTTCGCGACGCGCCAAAATATCCTGAAGATCAATAATTTTAGTGAGTAAATCTTCGTGCTCAGCCTGAATTTTATCGGCCTCTAGAGCCGTCAAACGACGCAGCTGCATTTGTAAAATAGCATCAGCTTGGGGCTGACTCAGTTCATAGCCCTCCATCAATTCTGTCCGCGCCGTCACTGAATCCGCAGCACCACGAATCAAGGCAATAACTGCATCAAGATTTTCTAGAGCAATCAACAATCCCTGCAAAATATGGTCGCGCTCTTGGGCTTTACGCAACTCATATTGCGTCCGGCGGGTAATCACCTCCACACGAAAATCGAGGAAGACCTGCAAAAATTGCTTCAGATTAAGTAATTGCGGTTCGCCATTCACCAGCGCCAACATATTGGCACCAAAGTTGTTTTGTAATGGTGTGTGCTTATAGAGATTATTTAAAACAACTTGGGCATAGGCATCTCGCTTCAGCTCAATCACGATACGCATCCCCTGGCGATCGCTCTCATCGCGAATATCAGAAATACCATCGAGACGCTTTTCATTGACCATATCGGCAATGCGTTCGATCAAAGCAGCTTTATTCGTTTGATAGGGCAGCTCCGTGACAATAATTGCTTCCTTTTCACGACCGTTTTGGCGCAGAGTTTCAACTTCTGCCACACCTCGCATCGTGATGGATCCTCGCCCAGTCATGTAGGCATCTTTAATACCAGAACGACCTAAAATCTGAGCACCCGTGGGAAAATCAGGAGCCGGAATAAACTGCATCAGCTCCGGAATCGTAATCTCAGGATTATGAATTAAAGCTGTTGTCGCATCAATCACTTCGGCAAGGTTATGGGGCGGAATATTCGTTGCCATTCCCACCGCAATACCAGAGGAGCCATTCACTAGGAGCTGGGGAATTCTAGCCGGAAGCACCACAGGCTCCTGCTGGGAACCGTCAAAGTTATCCGCAAAATCAACGGTTTCAGACTCGATATCCCGCAATAATGCATTGGTCGTCAGGGACTGGAGGCGGCTCTCGGTGTAACGCATGGCCGCTGGGGGATCATTGTCAATGGAACCAAAGTTACCGTGGCCATTGATCAGCGGATCTCGCATGGAGAAGTCCTGAGCCATGCGCACCAAGGCATCGTAAACGGCTGTATCGCCGTGGGGGTGATATTTACCGAGTACTTCACCGACGACACGGGCACATTTTCTGAAAGGACGTTCTGGTGTCAATCCCAACTCATACATCGCGTAGAGAATGCGGCGGTGAACAGGCTTCAAACCATCCCTCGCATCCGGTAAGGCCCGACCAACGATCACGCTCATTGCATACTCGAGGTATGAGCGAGACATCTCATTGCTCAGGTCAGTAGGAATAATGCGCTCCTGTGGGGAGGTCATAGGTTTTCGGCTCCGATACGTTGAAATGGGTCAATAACCACAAAAAAAGAGTAAGAAGGACAAAAATCAACTCTTTTTTGCTCGAAATTATTTACTTGATAAGTGATTATTTTACCATATTTTCTAAGGCCTCTAAAGGCTACAGTGCTGGAGATTAGGGGTTAGATCGTTCTGGTGCAACAGAAATTAATCCTTGCTTGGGAGTCCATTGAATTGCGCCATCTTCTTCTGTCCAATAAACGATGGGATTTGGGGCAAGGAAATGGTCGCGGCGGGAGCCAATGGCGATCGCCTGTTGTGGTCGTAGGGTTTCCCATAGTTGGAGATCAATGTTTTTGGGGTTTGTGATTAAATAGCCCTTTGATATATCGATTAGTGGTGGGTCATCGGTCTGGCGATCGCCCAGAATATAAAAGGCTTGATTGTCTAATTTTAGCTCAAGCAATAATGGCGTTTCTTGTAGCAACTGAAATCTCAAATTATTAAATCTTTTTAACTCAAAGGTACTTAGGATTTGTGTCTTTTGTGGCAATTCCTCAGGGTTAGCAAGGACAAACATTTTAGTGATTTCAAAATCAGGAAAGACTTCTGGCTTGAAAGTCGATAAATTCTCAGGATTTAACTCAACAAAAGCATTAATTTTATTGATACCTGCTCGTCTCAAATAAGAGGTCAAAGAAAATTGAATGATGTCTTTTTTTTCTGCATTAATAATAATGCTTTTGCCAGCGGTTTGAGCTACTAATATAGGTTGGTTCTTCGTCGCAAAAACTGTGATTTTCGTCGTATTATAGTGCTTGAAAGTTAGAAATCCAACAAATAAAATAAATAAACCAAATCCTAGGACTTTGCTCTGACGTTTCCCCCAAGGTGTCAACCAAATTATTAGCATTACACCGTAAATAATGGCTAGTTGTGACCAATGTAAAGAAGCAATAGAAAGGTTGCTAGCTGGCAGTTCAACAACTTTTTCGACAAGAATTACCATCCCTTGAAGTAGGAAGCCAACGATGTAGGCGATCGCCGCACCTAGAAAAGGGATAAATAAACCAATTGCACCACTAATCATGCCTCCCAAACTGACAATCATGATGGGCAAAGCTAACAAAATACTCAGAGGAATACTGTAGGTTGCAATGACATTAAACTGCAATGCGATTAAAGGTAATGTCCAAATACTCGCCGCCACCGGAATGGCGATCGCCGTCGCCATCGCATTCGGAATAGAACTTAATTTCTGCTGAATAGGTTCTAAAGTGGTTAACAAGCCAAATGTCGCAAGAAAGCTGAGTTGAAAACCCAAATCCCAGATCCATAAAGGATTAAATAAGAGTAAGATTGTTGCGGTTAAAAGTAATAAACTTAGTGGCTTTACTGCTCGATCTAAGACTAAAGCGAGTAGCCCCGCCACGCCCATCAATGCAGCCCGCAGAACAGAGGGTTGAAAGCCAGTTAATAAAATGTAGAAAAACAGAATACTAATGCCAACCAGAAATTGTGTTTTCTTCGGCTTTTTTTTGATCAGCCAGAGAGTACATCCTAATAACAAGGAAACGTGAAATCCTGATGCGGCAATGGTATAGGCTAAGCCCGCTTTTACCCAAAGATCATAAATAGGCTCCGGTAAATTTACAGCCTTTCGTCCCAAAACCATCGAGCTTAGTAATGCTCCTTGATCGTGATTTAGAAATTTTTGGTGAACATTAATCATTCTTTCTCTAATTTTAGAGAATCCTATTTGTGGGGACTGGGAACTCATCATTTCCCACCCTGTAAAGCCGAAGAAAGTATTGTTTTTTTGCAAATATTTTGAAAAATCAAATGACCAAGGATTTTTAGCGGACTTTGGCTGATACAAGCGGCCTTTTAAAGAAACTTTATTGTCAACCTTAATGGTTTTTTCGACTTCATTTAAAGTGACATATAATTTACCTTTTGTTGGGAACTGCTCGAATTGCGTTTTTATCTTTTCTAAAGACAACCAAAAACTTTGTTTATCAGTACTTTTTTGGCGGGGTTGACTAATCACAGTACCCGATATTTCAACGGGGTATTTCAAGAGGGCAGGTTCGGTTTGAGTGAGCTGAAAAACAGGATCAGCCGACAATCGTGGTGTACGTAGCTGAAAATAACCAACAGCCAATAAGGCAATTAATCCTGTTATTAACAAAAAAGGCGATCGCAGTTGAAAGAAGTACTTAGGTAAAATCCAACTTGCACAGCCAGTCAGTACGGCGATCGCCCCTAAGACCAAACCCCATTGCAAGCTAGTTGGATTGGCATTGATACCGCCCCACAGACAAGTCAGAAATAAACCCAGTACATACCCTAAGCAGAGGAGCGCACCGCGATTAATATTCATAGAGTCTCGTCGCCAACTTCTTAAAGAATGCTTTTCATAATGTCAAAGCTACAACAGCATGACCGCTGAGACGTAAAAGTAGCAAGATTTTTTACAGTCATTATTACTTTCGGCGATCGCCTACACCGACAGAAAAGCCAATAAAGAAAAATTGACTTGACATAGAAGCAAGAGCAAGGAAGCCATTACTTTGCCCAAGAAAACTTTCTCAATATCATCAATTTCCTAAGTTCAGAAAATCCAAAATAAAAAAAAGACAAGCATACATATACTCTTTTGACATCAGCCATCCCATGGAGTCTTGAAAACTTAAAACAGATTTTTTAGGGACTTCATAAAGATTTTGGCAATACTAATCAAACTCCAGAAAGAGACTTGATATATTGCAGTAAACTCAAAAGTACAAAGCATTTTAAAATATTAATTTTCCAAATCTAAAGTCTCCCGAATGGCTCACAATAAACTTCCTAGTACACAAGCATCAGTCCCAAACCGATGTTCCCCCTTTGCGTCCGTAGGCTCAGCTTAGGCAGGCTATAGCCGATAAAGCTCCAACTCTGAATAGCTATGACTTCCCATTTCCCTAATCGCCAATCATCAAAAACATCATCTTTTCAAATGTTAGAAAATGCGAATCAGGAAATATTAACCAAAATACTAAATTTTAACAATCCAGCCATCACCAAACAATTCCTTGAAACATTACAAAGTAAAAATGCTTTGTATCACAAAATAATTCAAAACAGCCCAGATTTAATTTGGCTGAAGGATTCCAATGGTTTATATCTCCTCTGCAATCAACGCTTTGTCGACTTTGTTGGTATTCCAGAGTCTGACATTTTAGGGCAGTCGGACACCACTTTAAAAGCGCCAAACTTATCAGATTTATTAAAAGTAAATGCCGAGGAGGCGATCGCCCTAGACCCCATTGTCTATGTCATAGAAAACCAAGCCACTTTCGCTAACGACGGACATTGTGAAGTCATTGAAGTCACCCAAAGCCCTTTATACGACGAAGCCGGTAATTTACTCGGGATCTTAGGCATCGGGCATAATGTGACCATCCGTAAACAATCAGAGCTAAAACTGCAAAAAAGTGAAGAGCGTCTTGCCCTAGCCATGCGTGGCGCAAACGATGGTCTGTGGGACTGGAACTTACAAACAGACGAAGTGTACTATTCACCGCGCTGGAAAAGCATGCTCGGTTATGAGCCCCATGAACTCGAACACCACTTTAGAACTTGGTTAAATTTGGTTCACCCAGAGGATAAAGCCCCAGTCCTAGAACAAATACGAGCCTATATTGCTGGCACCGCCCATACCTTTGAAGCAGAAATGCGGATGCAGCACAAAGATGGCCAGATTGTATATGTCCTTTCTCGGGCATTCCTTGTCCATCGCAACTTAGACAATCAAGCTATCCGCCTAGTCGGCACCCACGTTGATATTACGGAAAGAAAAAAAGCAGATCTTTTTGACGATAAACATGCAGAAATCCTGAAGATGATTGCGACAGGTATACCCGCACCCGCAATCTACGACGAAATTGCCTTGTTATATGAAGGGCAGCATGCAGGATTGAGATGCTCCATGCTCGAACTAGAAAATGGCAGATTGCTACATGGTGGCGCACCAAGCTTACCGAAGGAATATTGTGAGGCCGTTCATGGACTAGAAAATGGCCCAGAAGTAGGTTCCTGTGGCACTTCGACCTATACAGGGAAACGTGTACTGGTGGAAAATATTGAGACAGATCCAAAATGGGCAAAGCTAAAGTCCGCAGCCCTGCCCCATGGCCTACGGTGTTGCTGGTCAGAACCTATTAAAAGTTCTTCAGGTGAAGTATTAGGAGCCTTTGGGATGTATTACAATCACCCGGCTCTACCCAATGAAGAAGAATTGAATGATTTAATTTCTGCGGCGCGATTGGCAAGTATTGTCATGGAGCGGGATCATGCCCAAAAACGTATCCGACAACTAGCATACACAGACATCCTGACTGGGTTGGCCAGTCGAGCCCATTTGTACCAAACCGTTGAAGCCTCAATTCAGGGGTATAAACGTTATCACCATCGTTTTAGCTTGCTATACATCGATTTAGATGATTTTAAAGGGGTGAATGATAGCCTCGGTCATGATGCGGGAGATTTACTACTAAAAGAAATCGCAAAACGTCTTCAGGTGGTTTGCAGCAAGTTGGATTTTGTCGCCCGTCTCAGTGGTGATGAGTTTTGTATTGTTCTTAGGGACATGGAAAAGGAGGAATACTCTGCGGCGGCGATCGCCCAGCGTTGCCTAAAACAAATTTCCTACCCCCTTGAACTATGCGGCAGATACATCACACCAGCCTGTAGCATCGGCATCGCTAATTTTCCGGAAGATGGCACAGACCTTGCCACCCTCCTCAAAGCCGCAGACACCGCACTCTATGCAGCAAAAGCAAAGGGCAAAAACCAGTATGTTTTCTACGAACCAGAACTCACCAAACAGGCCGAATATCGATTCCAGATTGAGCAGTATTTAAGACAAGCCATCGAAAAAAAAGAATTGTATCTTGTCTTCCAACCTCAAATTCACCTTAAAACAGGAAAGATAGCCGGTATTGAGGCCTTAGCGCGGTGGCATCACCCGACACTAGGTAATATTCCCCCCCAAGATTTCATTCCCACAGCAGAAAGGATTGGCATGATTAAACCCCTAACGGAATGGGTTTTAAAAACAGCTTGTAAGCAAGTAGCGAGCTGGCATCATAAAGGTTTTGCTGTTTCGCCGATGTCTGTCAATATATCGCCAGAGCATTTTCTCGATAATGACTTTGTACCGTTTATCCAACATCTTTTAGAAGAGACAAAAATAAAGGCCAAACATTTAAATTTAGAAGTGACAGAAAGCGTTGTCCAAACAAATCCTAAAAACCTAGAAGTTTTCCAGCAGCTAAAAAGTTTAGGTGTTTCCATTGCCATTGACGACTTTGGTACGGGTTTTTCATCCTTTGCCTCTTTAAAACATCTCACCGTAGACTATCTCAAGCTTGATAAATATTTTATTGACGACATGGCTATTGATCGCAAATCTCAAGTTTTATTGAGGTCAATGATTGATATGGGACATAATCTAGGCCATGGCATTATTGCGGAAGGCGTAGAAACGGTAGAACAAGTTCAGATGCTCCGTCAATTAGGTTGTGATGTGGCGCAGGGCTATTTGTTTAGTCGGCCTTTAGAGGGAAAAAAAGTGCCGAATTTTCTACGGGATAAAATCTAATTTTAATAATAGTTTGGTATCTAGTCTAAAGAGCAAATGGTTTCAATCTGGCATGATTGATTTCGATAAAAGGATCTGATGTTTTTTTATATTTAATGAAGGTGGCGATTTATTTAGAGAAAAAATATTTCGCTTCTACATCTCTCTTAAACTGGGATTTTCAAAAAAAGGCGATCGCCTACTGTATAATAATGGCTTCATCGGTTTTGTCGAGGATCAGTCGGCAAAAGTAAAGGGGAAAGCACGGTGCAAATCCGTCACTGTCCCGCAACTGTAAGGAAGATTAGCGATGCTAGCTTCTAAGTCAGGATGCCCGCCGAGAGACCCATACATATTATTTATTCCCATCTGCGAGGTACGGATGAAATACTCTTATTGCATGCCATTGCAAGTACGACTTTTTTTGACAATTTATGATTCTGAATCGCGTTTCTGCTGTCGTTTTTAATTCCAGAAACATTTAGAATTTTATCTTTATTTTTCTTTTATCATCTCGTTTTTTTTACTTTTGTTCTATTTAGAGCTTAGGTGAAAAAGATGTTTTAGGTGAGTCGGAATGCCCTAGTCAAAAATCAATATTTAGCTTCTATTCTGTATTAATGAAAATCAAATCTTTACCCCTTGCGACTCTTATTCTTGTAGCAAGTAATGTCGCGGCGATCGCCCAGACCGAAACCCCAGAAATTCTAGTTGATGAGACCCCAGAAGGAGTCCAGATTATTCCCATCAATGAAGCAGAGAACTTCGATTTCGAGTTTTCGATTATCGATGAAATTCTTAACCAACCCATTTACGCACCTTTCCGTCAAGAAGGAACCGTCCAAGATTCTAGCCGCCCCGCATATGTAATCAATCGTGAACAGATCGAAGCTCAAGGCTATCGCACTGTCAATGAAGCTTTGAAATATTTTCCCGGCGTTTTTGTTGACAGTACCGCAGGAGTTCAGCTTGGCGCACAGAGTGCCCAGATACTCAGGGGCGCTAATTCAAATTCTCAAACTCTGATCTTGCTTGATGGTCGTCCCATTAATACTTTTAATGTAGGGACATTTGATCTTTCAAATTTAACCACTAGCAACGTTGAGCGCATCGAGTTACTGCCTGGCGGCAGTTCGACTTTATTCGGTTCTAGTGCAATCGGTGGTGTTATTAATATTGTCACCCGTCAGCCTGAATTGAATGGGGGATGGAGCGCAACAATTGGCGGTGAAATCGGCACACTAGGCTACAACAACCAAGAAGTTGCGGTTAATTATGGTGGTGAAAAATCTACAGTTCGTCTCGCTTATAATCGCACTGCAGCAGAAAATGATTTTGATTTTAAATTAGAAAATTTGGGTTTATCTGGTACTAGGGAAAATGCCCAAGCAGAGATTCAAAATCTCAATTTTCAAGCGACAAGTCTACTCGGCGATCGCCATAAACTCAGCTTTAACGGTCTTTACACAGACAAAGATATTGGTGTGCCGGGAGGCTTTCCCAACCCAGCCCTTGAGCAATTTGCTGAAGTGGAAAATTGGTTACTTTCACTCCAGTTAGACTCACGCTTAGGAAATGGTGATGACTCCACATTAATCACGAGAATTTTTGCAGATTTTGCAGATAATCTAGATAAAAATCCAGCGGGTCCTTTCCCCTTCACCTTTATCACTGAAAATGAATCTTTTGGGGGACAAATTCAGCACAATTGGCAATTTGCAAAAAATCAAAATATCACCTACGGCTTTGATTACCGTTCTGAAGACATCGTCGCGAAAAATGCCTTTGGGACTTTATATGACGGCAACTTAAGTCAAGGGGCAATTTTTGCCAACTATACTGCCGGAATAACGCCAGAACTCACAACAACTCTTGGTTTAAGACAAGATTTCAACAGCTTGGCTGAAGGATCCTTTACCTCCCCAAGTGCCGGTCTACTGTGGCAAGCAGGAGAAAACACAAGTATCCGAGCTAATTATGCACGGAACTTTCGTACCCCCACTTCTACCGATTTATTTTTTCCCGGCAGTGCAAACCCCAATTTAAAACCTGAAATTGGCAATAGCTTTGATATTGGTATTGATCAAAAGTTTGGTCGCAATGCTTTGCTCCGTTTAACGTATTTTAACAACACGATTGATGATGCCATTGTTTTAGACCCAACCTTTACACCTTTTAACTTAGGTAAAGCCCGTAACCAAGGATTAGAAGCTGAACTTACTGTCCAATTGTCAAATTCGGTGTATGCGTTTGCTAATTACACAATGAATAACTCTAAGATTCTTGAGGATTCGAATGCTTCAGTGATCGGTAATGAAGTGAGATTTGCGGGCACTGATTTTTTTAACATTGGTATTGCCTATGAAAATCCACAGGGTTTTTATGCTGGACTTTTTGTCAAACATGTTGGCGATCGCCTAACCAATAACACCAATACAGCATCTCTAGAATCCTATACAACGGTTGATCTTCGTACCCGTTACGCGATTACTGACAATGTTAATCTCACAGCTAGTTGGGAAAATATCCTCGCAGAGGACTACATTACTTTTTCTGGTTTCTCTGGAGATTTTCCCGGTGTCGGCAGTCGCTTCCAAATTGGCGTTAATGCAACGTTTCGCTAAGTAAAAATCGTCAAAATGTCACTTGCTAGCATGGTGAGTGGCACTTGATTTTCTCTGGGTTAAATAACATGGTCAAAATTGCCCAAATCACAGATACTCACCTCCTTGCTGATAAGGAAGATGCCATGAGAGGTGTCCAAACTTGGTACTCACTAGAAAAAGTTTTAAAGACAGTAAAAAAAGTAGTACCGGAACTAATTCTTTTAACTGGAGATTTAGCCCACAATGGTGAAAAAGCAGCCTATGAACACCTCAAAAATTTAATTGATCAGACGAAAATTCCGGCTTACTGGCTACCGGGAAATCATGATAATTTTCAGCGGATGCAGTCTGCATTATCCAGCCAATATCTTCATGCGCAAAAGTGTTTTCAGCACAAAAATTGGTGTTTTATTCTCTTAAATTCTTGCCTAGAAAATGCTCAATATGGTGAAGGGACTTTGGCAAAAACAGAACTTGATTGGCTCGTAGATAAACTTAACGCCCATAGGGGAAAACCAACGGCGATCGCCCTGCATCACCACCCCGTCGATACCGGCATTGATTGGCTAGAACAAATGTCTGTTTTAAATTCGTCAGCTTTTCACGAGATAATCAGACAATATCCCCAAGTAAAAGTTGTTTGTTTTGGACATATCCACCATCAGCTGACGGTGAGGCAAAATGGCATTTATTTTTTCGGGACTCCTGCCACCTGCACACAGGTCACTCCAGCCCACTGTAGGGAGATCGAAGGCGAAATTCAGCTTTGGCAACAACCGGGATTTAGAGTAATTGACCTTAAAGATAATGGAGCAGTTACGACGGAGGTACAGCGCATTCAATGGTTTTAAGTTTTACATTTTTAAAATGTTGGCGATCGCCTCAATTACTGATTCCAAAGCAACAATATTTTTGGCCTTCTAAAACGGCTTTAATTATTATTAGTTTTGGCATTTTATTATCAGCTTGCCAGTCAGCAACAGAAAAACCAACCCTGAGTGCCCATGACCATTGCGTTGAGGAGTTCGATGCCACTGTTGACTATTTTCCAGAAAAAGTTGAGCCGTATTATGCCCAAGGATTTACTGTCGAGTATCATCCCAACTACAAGCTCGTCACAGTCAAACAGCCCTGGGAAGAAGCCGCTGTCGATTTAAACTATGTTTTTGTCCAATGTGGCACACCTGCACCGACCCATTATCCTGAGGCAACTATCGTTGAAATTCCGAGCCAACGGGTTTTGGCTATGTCCACTACCTATTTGCCCCACATCGAAAAGCTGGGGCAACTCCATGCCCTAGTCGGAGTGGGCGATCGCCGTCTAATTTACAGCGAAGTAATCCGCGAGAAAATCGTCGCAGGAGCAATCCAAGAAGTGGGCGATTTACAACCTGACGCGGAAAAAGTCTTAAATCTACAACCCGATGTCATCTTAAGTTATCGCCTCGATGACGGTGAAAATAGCCGTTTCGAAACCCTAAAATCCCTTGAGCAAACTATTGTGCTTGATGCTGCCCACCTCGAATCAACGCCCCTCGGTCGCGCGGAATGGCTCAAATTTACGGCATTATTGTTTAATCAAGAAGCCAAAGCAAATCAAGAATTTGCGGCGATCGCCCAACGTTACCAAGAGCTAGTCAATAAAACGGCGACACTGACAGAGTTACCGACAGCATTTAGTGGCTCCCCCTTTCAAGGCGTTTGGTATATGCCCGCCGGGAAAAGCTATGTCGCACAATTTTTCCGGGATGCCGGGGCAGATTATCTCTGGCAAGATTCCGATTCGCGCCTCAGTTTACCCCTCGACTACGAAGCCGTTTTAGCAAAGGCAAAAGACGCTGATTTTTGGCTAAATCCCAACCAAGACTGGCGCACAAAAGCCGATTTACTCAGGGAAGATCGTCGCTACGACCTGTTAAAGGCGAGTCAAACCAAGCAAGTTTATATTGCCAACGCCCGCCTCAATCCCGAAGGGGGCAATGATTTTTGGGAAAGTGGCACAACAAATCCAGATATTATCCTTGCTGATCTGATTAAAATTTTCCATCCAGAATTATTACCCGACCACGATCTTTTTTATTATCGTCAACTTGATTAATCTTTGTGAAAGTCCCGCTCCAACAATCTTTTTTTGTTCGTCAGCTAACAGTTTTAGTTAATTTATTACAGTGGCGATCTTCTTCCTATATGGGAATTTTAGGGGGATTAATAGGCCTATGGTTTTGTTTGTTTAGCGTCAGTTTATGTTTGGGTTCTGTCACGATTCCGATGCATCATGTGTTGGAAATCATTTTTTTTCGACCGACTGAATCAACGGAAGTTTGGCAACAAATCATCTGGCAACTGCGATTTCCCCGGGCGATCGCCGCCACTTTTGCTGGAGCTGCTTTAGGGATTGGCGGCATTCAAATGCAGACTTTATTTAATAATCCCCTAGCGGGACCCTTTGTGCTGGGCATCAACTCTGGTGCAGGTTTGGGCGTTGCCCTTGTCATTCTCGGCAGTGGTTTTGTTGGCGGTGTCGTGGGTAGTTTTAGTATTGCCCTTGCCGCCAGTTTGGGTGCGATCGCCGTATTGAGTTTAGTGTTGGCGATCGCCCGCCGCGTTCCCCACCATGCCACCCTATTAATTTTGGGATTAATGTTAGGCTATGTCAGTAATTCTTTAGTCACAATGCTGCTGCATTTTAGCCCTAGTGAAGCCATGCGTCTTTATCTTAGTTGGACATTTGGTAGTTTCGCTCAAATTCAGCGGGAGCAGTTACCAATTTTTTCGATTTTGATTTTTTTGGGTGGCATTATGGCCTACTGTTCAGCCAAGGCTTTAAATGTCCTTTTATTAGGCAAACAATATGCCCAAAGCTTGGGTTTAAATATTAGAAAAACCCGTCGCCAAATTATCATTAGTACCGCTATTTTATCGGGGACTGTCACGGCATTTTGTGGCCCGATTTCCTTTATTGGCTTAGCGGTTCCCCACCTCTGTCGCTATTTGCTCAAAACCGTTAATCATCGCCTGCTCATTCCGGCGATCGCCCTCATGGGAGCCAGCCTTGCCCTCCTCGCCGACATCATCGCCCAGCTGCCCGGTAGCCAACTCACGTTACCGCTCAATACCGTGACAGCCCTTTTCGGTGCACCCATTGTCATGGCCATTATTTTACGCCGCCACCGCTCGATCTAACTTAACCTAAGTTCGGTTTAGGAATGGTCTAGAATGACGACGCGGTGAAAGGGAGAGCGAGTGATGGGGAGATTTTTCATGCAAACAATTGTAGAGATCAAAAAATGCGAGTAGCAGTTGATTCCCCGTGTCTCCTTTTCTCTGAAGCATTGAGGCGAAATCCTTAACCCGAACTGAGGTTAGCCTACAGCGAATGGACAGGTAAAGGCACAGACGGATAGGGCGAATGCATCAACAAGCCATATTCGATGCCCTCCACCACAGCACGATAGGATGCTTCTAAAATATTCTTTGACACCCCCACCGTTGTCCACCGGGTTTGGCCATCGCTCGACTCCACCAACACCCGCGTTTTCGCCTCAGTGCCTGCCGCCCCCTCTAAAATCCGCACTTTGTAATCGGTCAAACTAAAGGTGGCGATCGCCGGATAAAATTTCGTTAAAGCCTTACGTAAAGCCGAATCCAACGCCGCAACAGGGCCATTCCCTTCCGCCGCCTCTAGTAATTTTTTACCGTGAACTTCCAACTTAATGGTGGCGATCGCCAGACTCGCACCATCCCCCACATCACAATTCACATGGAACCCCTGCAAAGAAAAGAACTCCTGCCGTTGCCCCAAAGCCGACCGAATCAGTAACTTAAAACTCGCCTCCGCCGCCTCAAATTGATAACCTTCATGCTCCAAATCCTTAAGCTGCTGGAGAATTGCCCGACATTCAGGATTATCCTTATCCAGCTCAATACCAAAACTCCGCGCCTTCGACAAAATATTACTCAGCCCCGACTGATCCGAAATCACAATCCGCCGTTCATTACCAATCGATTCCGGTGGGATATGCTCATAGGTCAACGGATTTTTTTGCACCGCCGACACATGGATGCCACCCTTATGGGCAAAGGCCGATCGCCCCACATAAGGCGCATGTTCATTGGGCGCAAGATTCGCAATTTCACTCACTAAACGGCTAGTCGCAGTTAAACGCCCTAAGGCAGCGGTCTCCAAACATTGGTAGTTAAGCTTAAGCTGTAACGTTGGGATGAGCGTACAGAGATTGGCATTACCACACCGTTCACCATAGCCATTAATGGTTCCCTGAACCATCGTCGCACCAGCCTGCACCGCCACCACCGCATTAGCCTCTGCCATGCCCGCATCATTGTGGGTGTGAATCCCTAAGGGCACTTCTAGATCCGGTAATTTTTCACGAATTTCTACAATAATTGCGGTCACCTCATGGGGCAATGTGCCGCCGTTAGTATCACATAAAACAAGCCACTCAGCCCCGGCGATCGCCGCCGTTTTTAACGTTTGCAGCGCATATTCAGGATTATTTTTGTAACCATCAAACCAATGTTCCGCATCATAAATTACCCGACGACCTTGACCTTTCAAAAACCGGATACTATCGTCGATCATCGCTAAATTTTCTTCAAGGCTAGTGTGCAGACCTTCCGTGACATGTAGATCCCAAGACTTCCCAAAAATTGTCACCCACAAAGTCTCAGCAGCCAAAATTGCTTTTAAAAGCTTGTCATCCTGAGCCGCGAGCTGGGGACGACGAGTCGAACAAAAGGCCACAACCTGAGCCTGCTTCAGGGGATTTTCCCGCAAATGCCAAAAGAACTGGACATCCTTCGGATTTGCTCCCGGCCAGCCCCCCTCAATGAAAGGCACACCCATGTCATCCAAGGTTTGGGCAATACGAATTTTATCTTCAAAGGATAACGATAAACCCTCGCGCTGGGAGCCATCTCGTAGCGTTGTATCATAAATCCAAACCCCTTGATTACTAGCCATAGACCGCCCTACTACCAAAAGAATGGAGTTAATTCTAACAACTGTCGTCATCTCCCTTGGTCAGGAGGTCTCGAAACAAAAACATTAGAGATGTTTATT
The DNA here is from genome assembly GCF_001904615.1 of [Limnothrix rosea] IAM M-220. Classification (NCBI taxonomy): domain Bacteria; kingdom Bacillati; phylum Cyanobacteriota; class Cyanophyceae; order Chroococcales; family Geminocystaceae; genus Picosynechococcus; species [Limnothrix rosea] IAM M-220. Next base: position 55,916 of record NZ_MRBY01000011.1, on the reverse strand, counting down.
TAAACTAATTGTTAATTGGTAACAGTTTGCCCAAAAATTCCGGCGATCGGCTATCAAAAAAGAAAGCTGTACGTCGGATACACTAGAGATTCATGTCTTGTTTTGCTCGTTATAAATCTGTAATCACAATGGCTAGTCACTTAGGTCGCTGGGTATGCGCGTTTTCAATTGCTGGAAGTTTAGTCAGTTGTAATCCCTGGACCGCTTTTTCCCAACAGGATGATCCGCCACCGCTTCGTGTCGCCCGCAACGGTAATGCCTCCATAGCGGCGATCGCCTCCCTGAAAAATTTAGAACAAGGTACAGAAATCAGAATTCAAGGCACCGTTGCTCAAATTGCCCCTTTCATTAGAGGAGGAGCCTACAAAATCACAGATTCCACTGGCAGCATTTGGGTCATTACAGAAACTTCACCACCAGCATCCGGCACAAAAATTCAAGTGGGGGGACAACTCGAATTTCACAATTTGCAGGTAGAGAGCAGTAACTTTGGCGAAATCTTTATAGCCGAGAGTGAAACCTTTACACCCACCGATAACGAGCCCCAGCTAATCAATGAAACCAAGCCACCGAAAAAACTAAACCTTGAGTCCTACCTATTGCCCCACAAAGAAAACAATAAAAAATAGAACCCAAGGCATCTCAAGAGCTTAGAGTTTTAAAATTAGGATTAGGCTAGTCGCAGCAGTTTACTCCGCAGGAGAATCTGTAACCTCAGCTTTCGGTTGGGTTTCTTCAACATTGTCTGCTGGCTTATTGGCCTCTGCCTCCGCCTTTTCACGACGCTTACGCTCAGCAACTAAAGCATCCTCAATGACAGCTAAAACTTGCGTCATTTTTTCAAGATTACTACGGTAAAGATCAAGATCTTTTTTCATTTTTTCACCGGGCAAATTCATCGCCTCGGTTAGTGTGGAAAGCATCTCATCTCGCTTATCAGCATCTTCGATCAGAGCCGGCTCAGCCTCACCTAAAAATGTATACAGTCCAATCGCAAACAAGCGACTATATTTGAATTTCTCATTCTTGGCGATCGCCTCCACCTTTGACCACAGCTCCCCAGCACCCTCAGGAGGATTATCCCGGCTAAAACAATCAATCAGTTGTTGACCAGAACACCGTTTTGCCAACTCCACCAGAGCAGTAGCATCATTCTTATAGGTTTCTGGCGCATCACCAACAGCCTGACACATCGCATTAAAAATAGAAGCCTTATCAGACTCAGGGCGATAGCCTTGCATAAATCGTTCAAAGGACGTTACTACCCCAAGGGCGAAAAAAGGGTCATAACGAAAATCAACATTGACCGAAACTAAGTGCATTTCCACCAAAAGCTCTTCTACCACCCGACGGAAAATCGAGTTAATTGGGCGGTTATGCTGACGATAAAAATCCCGCTTGGCATCAGAAACTGTACGAATTTGACTCACGAATAAAACCCTAAGCTGATAGTTCAATAATATATTGTTACGTTTTCAGAGGGATTTGCCAAGGTAAATGACTTTAATTAAAATTTTATTTTGCTAAATAAGCTCTCAACTTGTTTTATTTCTGCCACAACAAAATAATTATTTTCCATAAAAAAAGAGTGGCCGAAACCACTCCCTTAAAATTAATAAAACTTGGCATTCAAAACTTACAAAGCATTAGCACCTGCAACAACTTCAGCTAGTTCTTGAGTAATTGCCGCTTGACGAGCCTTGTTATAAGAACGAGTCAAATCTTTCATTAACTCACTAGCATTCTCACTAGCATTATTCATGGCAGTCATTCGAGCAGCTAGCTCACTAGCAGCCCCTTCTTGTAAAGCTCGTAATAATTGATTACTGAGATACAAAGGCAACAAAGCATTCAAGATATCTTGGGGAGCTTGCTCAAAGATCATGTCCTTCGATAATTCCTTTAGCTCAGCCTGAACGGTGGAACGTTCAACTTGAAATTTACCACCACGGGTAACCAGATTAAATGTCTCATCATCAGTATTTGTTAGAGCTTCTGGAATCAGAGGCAACAAAGTCTGAATAACAGGTTGAGAAGTAATCAACGAAACAAATCGTGTGTAGATCAATTCAATCTTATCGACACTACCAGACAAAAATAGAGACAATAATTCGTCAGCAATTTGTGAAGCTTCAGAGGCAGACGGAATCTGCTCTAAACCAGCATAGGTTTTACTGATAGGTACATCTCGATTTTGGAAATACTGAACTGCCTTACGACCAACGAGCACAAAAGTATATTTAATCCCTTGTTTTTCTAGCTCTTTAGCGCGCTGTTCTGCTTTACGAATAATGTTAGCGTTATAACCACCACATAGTCCGCGATCGCCTGTAATCACAAGTAAACCAATAGACTTAACATCGCGTTGTTTTAAAAGAGGCAAATCTGCTTCTTCTAAACGCAGACGGCTCTTTAGACCATACAAAACTTGTAATAATGTATTGGCAAAAGGACGAGTCGAGGTTACCTGCTCTTGTGCCCGGCGGACTTTTGCAGCCGCAACCAGACGCATCGCTTCGGTAATTTTTTTGGTGTTTTTCACCGATTGGATTCGGTCACGAATTCCCTTTAGGTTTGGCATAGTTAATATCCCTTAGTTCGACCCCAAGTCACCCACCTTTATTTATGCCAAAGGTAGGTGACCCATTAATAGTTATGCAGAAACAGAGAAAGCTTGCTTTTGCTCGGCGATCGCCTCTTTGAGGAGAGTTTCTGCCTCATCAGTGAGCTTCGCTTCAGCCGCAATAATTTCACCATACTTAGCTTTACTCGTCGCTAAATATTGACGTAGGCCAGTAGTGAATTCAACCACCTGATCAACAGGAATCTCATCAAGGTAACCATTCAAGCCAGCATAAACAATAGCAACTTGCTCAGCAACAGAGAGAGGAGAATTTTGAGGCTGCTTAAGAATTTGACGTAGGCGCTGACCACGAGCCAACTGATTCTGAGTCGCAGCATCAAGATCAGAGGCAAACTGTGCAAATGCTTCCAGTTCAGCAAATTGAGCCAATTCAAGCTTCAACTTACCGGCAACCTTCTTCATGGCTTTCGTTTGTGCCGCAGAACCGACACGAGAAACAGAAATACCCGCGTTAATTGCAGGACGGAAACCAGCATTAAAGAGGTCAGAAGACAAGAAGATTTGACCGTCAGTAATCGAAATAACGTTTGTCGGGATATACGCCGATACGTCACCCGCTTGGGTCTCAATGATCGGTAATGCCGTCATACTACCACCACCGAGCTTATCGCTGAGCTTTGCAGCACGCTCAAGAAGACGAGAGTGCAGATAGAAGACATCACCAGGATATGCTTCACGTCCGGGTGGACGACGGAGCAAGAGAGACATTTGACGGTAAGCCTGTGCTTGCTTCGTCAAGTCATCGTAAACCACAAGTGTTGCTTTGCCTTTGTACATAAAGTACTCGGCGATCGCCGCACCAGTATAAGGCGCGAGATATTGAAGAGTGGCAGGATCATTAGCATTAGCCGCAACCACAACAGTGTAGTCAAGAGCACCTTTAGCTTCAAGAGTTGCAACAACCTGCGCAACAGTAGAAGCCTTTTGACCAACTGCAACATAGACACAAACCACATCTTGATCAGCTTGGTTAATGATAGTGTCAACAGCAACAGCAGTCTTACCAGTTTGGCGGTCACCAATAATAAGTTCACGCTGTCCACGACCAACCGGAATCATCGCATCAATCGCAGTAATACCTGTCTGCATTGGTTCATGAACAGAACGGCGATCAATAATGCCAGGCGCCATGAACTCAATCAAGCGATTATCAGTTGCGGCAATGTCACCTTTACCATCGAGCGGACGAGCAAGGGCATCGACAACACGACCAACAATGGCATCACCAACAGGGATTTCAGCAATACGACCAGTAGCTTTAACATTGCTACCTTCCTGAATATCACGGCCATCGCCCATCAATACCGCACCCACATTATCCTCTTCAAGATTAAGGGCGATACCAACTGTGCCATCTTCAAACTCAAGAAGTTCGCCTGACATAGCTTGCTCAAGACCGTAGATACGGGCGATGCCATCACCGACTTTAAGCACGGTTCCTACATTATCGACTTGAACCTTTTGGTCATAAGACTCAATTTGTTGACGAATAATACTACTAATTTCGTCGGGTCTAATATTAATCATGTCTATACTGCTATATAACGGTTAATTTGAGGGACAGTCTATAGAGACACTTTAAACTCAAGGAGTTTCATAGAATCGCCCTACCTAGGGAGCAATGGAAAATATTAATTTGTACTTAATAAACCCATGCCAATCCGTCGAAGTTGCCCTTTCAGGCTGGCATCGAATACCTGAGAACCAACTTTAATAATCACGCCACCAATCAAGCTGGCATCAGTCGTGATGTCTAGTTCTACATTATTCGCACCAGTTATTGATTTAACTTGATCGACAATCGCATCCTCTTGTTCACGGTTTAAAGCCGTTGCACAAGTGACTTTAGCTAAAACAATATTTTTCAACTCTCGTTGTAATGCGATAAACCGCTCAAAAAGAGCCTCCGCAAAAGCAATGCGACGGCGATCCACCAACAAGAATAGAAAATTTAAAAAATAAGCGTCAACATCTTTACCGCAGATGCTCGCCAAAATACCTTTTTGGTCTTCGGCATCAAGCAGAGGATTAACGATAAAAGAGCGGAATTCCTCTGATTCCTTAAATGCAGCGAGAAAAGACCGGGAATAGTCAGCAAAGTCATCCACTTTGCCTATATCCTTCGCCAGAGACATTAACGCCTCAGCATAAGGCTCGACCAATTGAGCACTCATTGCACTTCCTTTCATGAGTTACCTCCTAGCTGAGCAATACTACGATCAATCAGTTTCGACTGGGAAGCATCATCAAGGCGATCTCGCAATTCACTCTCAACCCTTTCTAAAGCAAGCTGTGCAATACGCTGCTTCAGATCAGCAATTACTTTTGCCTGCTCGTTATCAAGCTCCTTAACAGCATTAGCCTTAAGTTTCTCAATTTCTTCACGTCCTTGAGCTAAAACATTAGACTTAGCTTTCTCAGCCGAAACTTGTGCTTCCTCACGGATAACCTGAGCCTGCTGTTGAGCCTGCTCAAGATCCTTTTGCGCCTTAGTCAACGCAGCTTTCGCACTATTCATGCGAGTTTCTGCATCTTCTAAGTCAGCAACAATTTTTGCTTTACGCTCATTTAAAAGATTGCTAATGAACTTCCGTCCGTAAACGAAAAGAAGCACAAGGATAATCCCAAGATTGACAAGATTCGCTTCAAAAATATCGAAGTTTAAATGAAAACCACCCTCTGATGCGGTGGCAAAATAGGAAAAAAATCCCATGATATCGCTCTACCTCAGCGTTATTTTGCTTACGGTGTGTACATCTAAAAAGCGATGGATAACCACTCAATTGAAACTAAATTTCAACAGGCTTCCATCTCAGCAGCGAAAAAAACCTATGAACTTACTCGAAGCAAAGTCTTAAGATCCAGCTCCAATGAGCTTTTCAACAATCTGACTAGTCAGCCCGTCGACATCTCGCTCTAAGGATTCAAATGCAGACTTGCGCTGCGCTTCAATTTCTAAGGCAACCTTTTCTCGTTCAGCTAAAGCTTGCTCCTGAGCAAGCTTCATTTCCTTAGCTACAACTTTTTGAGCATCTGCCTGAGCCGCCGCGATCACTTCTTGAGCCTCTCGACGAACATCACGCAATTCTTGCTCATATTGAATAGCAAGGCTTTCTGCCTTTTCTTGGCGCTCTTTCGCTCCTAATAAATTTGTTCGGATATAATCCGAACGCTCATCAATTACTTCACCAATAGGCTTGTAAAAGAGCTTATTCAGGACAGCAGCCAATACAAGAATTTGAATTGCCATCAAAGGCAGAGTTGCATCAAAATCGAAAAGACCACCCTCTGCGGTTTTTTCCACTGCTTCTGTTGCTAAAAAAAGTGTCCAGTGCGTCATTATTACTTGACCCCACCGTATTTGGGTCTATGAATCGGTTTGTATATTTTAGAGAATTACTCCTAAACTTCGGAAACCAAAGCAAACTCAGGCCAATTGAACATGGCCCGAGCCTTCACCAAAATTTATGCAAAAGGATTTGCGAAAAGAAGAATTAGAGCAACAACGAGACCATAAATGGTAAGAGATTCCATAAAAGCCAAAGTTAGAAGCAGTGTGCCGCGAATTTTACCTTCAGCTTCAGGCTGACGAGCAATACCAGCAACAGCTTGACCGGAAGCGTTACCTTGACCAAGACCAGGGCCGATAGATGCTAGGCCAACAGCTAGAGCAGCAGCGATTACAGAAGCAGCAGCAGTTAAAGAATCCATGTTTTTTCTCTTCCGATTTACTTAAAAAGTTTACAAGAACTTGGGATGACGATTCCCAACACAAAAGTTAACAGAAAATGCCTAAAAAATACTATTACCAGTAATTTTTTGGCTATGAAGTTAAGCGAAGTAGCAAAAGAGAAGTAAGTGATTAACTTGTCTCACACCATTTCGCCTAATCAATTTATATGTTGTTTAGTGGTGATCTTCGAGAGCTTCACCAATGTATACAGCCGCTAATGTGGCAAATACTAATGCTTGGATAGCACTGGTAAATAAGCCTAGAGCCATTACAGGAACAGGAATAAATAAAGGCACCAATAATACCAGTACTCCTACTACTAGTTCGTCAGCTAGTATGTTTCCGAAAAGACGAAAACTCAGGGATAAAGGCTTGGTGAAATCTTCAAGAATATTGATGGGCAACAAAACAATAGTAGGTTGAACATACTTTGAGACGTAGCCTAATCCTTTCTTCTTGAAGCCAGCATAAAAATATGCAAGGGATGTTAACAGTGCCAAGGCAACTGTTGTATTGATGTCATTAGTTGGTGCTGCAAGTTCTCCTTCTGGAAGACCAATAAGTTTCCATGGGAGAAGTGCGCCAGACCAATTAGACACAAAAATGAATAAGAATAAAGTACCGACAAAGGGAACCCAAGGACGATACTCTTTTTCCCCAATTTGATTTTTCGCTAGGTCACGCAAGAAATCTAGTACATATTCCATTAGGTTCTGAAGACCGCTAGGAATACGCTGAACATTTTTACTTGCGAGAAAAGAAGCAACAAGGAGAATTGCGATAACGAACCAGGATGTCAGAAAAACCTGACCATGGACACGAAGACCGCCGAATTCCCAATAAAGGTGCTTACCGACTTCTAGTTCAGCGAGGGGAAAAAATTGAAGTGACAATAAACTATCGAACATCTGCATGCGATGATCTTTCCCCAGTTCTTCAACAAGAAAATTAACTACTGTGAATTATTTGCTTTCTGGCTAAACATTGGAACTACACTGGTGAACAGTACATAGAAAACAATGGCAACCTTGTAGGTTAAAAAGCCAAGAAAAACAGGTAGAATCGAAAACTTATCAACGCGAGCGGCTAACACGATAACTCCAGCAAATATTGCCAAGCGTCCGGAAGCACCCCGAGTTTCATTAGTATTAATCTTTTCTACATCCTTCGCCAGCATTCTCAGATAAATTATTCCGACTGTGGCACCAAGTAGGTAACTTACTGCGGTATCGAAAGATAATGAGATCCAAACAACGGGAAAAATGATCCCCGTCATAGATACGGCTAAAACTAGTATCGATTTTTTGAGCAAGTAGTACTCTTCCATCGATTTTCTAGATTCGCCTGTTTCAGATAAATCTGAATCAATTGGTGTATCTGGAGAATTAGGTGAATTCACACTTAGTTATGATTGGAGACCAACATAATTGATCAAGTTTAAAAGCTATCGTTTACTCCCTGAAATCAAGGACGTGCCATCAAACCACGTGCAATCATATCACGCTGTAGTCACAAAAATTCAATAGAAACTTCTGATGATGATCGCCATTCAAAATCAGTTCTAGGGATAATTAAAGAAATTTTTGAATATGCTGAAAAGTTGATGGCTATGGCGTCGGTTCTTGGTGATTTTACGTATATGCTTTGGGTAGGGGATACGGAGATCACTGGGAGCTCATGATTGGATTGGTTAAGTATTTTCGCTTACTTTGGGGTGGCTTTGCTTGTTTGCTGGTAGGTTTTTAGTCGTAACTAAAACTTGGTTTTGAGAGGGATGCTATTCGAAGGCGAGTGTTGGCTTTAAGGTTTATTTAAGTGATGATGGAAGATTTGAGATTGCCCCAGATGGGCTGTGGAACTTGGGCTTGGGGAAATCGACTTCTCTGGGACTATTCGCCGGTGATGGATGCAGAACTGCAGCAAGTTTTCAATTTTTGTGTGTCTCAAGGGATTACTTTATTTGATACTGGTGATTCCTATGGTACAGGTCGTCTCAATGGTCGTAGTGAAAGTCTTTTGGGTGAATTTTCCCGAGACTATAGCGGTGCTTGCAAGGATGACATTGTCTTGGCAACAAAGTTAGCTCCTTATCCTTGGCGATTAACGGCTAATTCTATGAAGCGAGCCTATATAGCGTCTTCTGAACGGCTACAACGCCCTGTGGATTTGGTGCAGCTACATTGGTCAACGGCGAATTATGCGCCTTGGCAAGAAAAATCTTTATTGCGTGGGCTGGCGGAGCTTTATGAATCGGGAAAGGTTCGAGGGGTTGGCGTTTCTAATTTTGGTGGACAACGTCTCCGTAAGGTTTATGCGTGGTTTCAAGGGTGGGGAGTGCCAATTGCTACGCTTCAGGTGCAATATTCTTTGTTATCGACTGATCCGGTGACAAGGTTATCGGTTAAAGATGTGTGTGATGAGTTGGGAATTCGGTTAATTGCCTATAGTCCATTGGCGCTGGGATTACTGACGGGAAAATATAGTCTTGATCGGCCGTTACCAAAGGGATTGCGGCGCAGGGTTTTTAAGCAAGTTTTGCCTCGGATGCAAGGGTTGCAGGGGTGTTTGCGGGAGTTGGCGATGCTCCATCGTAAAACGATTCCCCAGGTTGCTTTGAATTGGTGCATTTGTAAGGGGGCTTTGCCTATACCTGGTGCAAAAACGTTAAAGCAAGCGCAGGAAAATGCTGGTGCTTTGGGCTGGAAGCTGGCGGTCGCTGAAGTTGAGGCTTTGGATCAGGAAGCGGCTCAGGTGACAAAAACGATGGTTCAGAATCCGTTTCAGTCTCGTTAGGGCGATCGCCGTGTAATCTGGGCAACTAGAAGTGATTTTGCCAGAAAACGAATCCTAGAGGGAGTAATTCTATCTTTAATGGGGAGATTTGCGATTTGCGATCGCCTCAATTATTTCCTATATTTGGTATGTGTCCCTAGCAATCCTGCGTTTTAAAACACCATATTTGGTGTTTGTGTGATGAGTACCGAATTAGTTCCAGATTTCCAAATAGATACAGCACAGCAACTGGCAGAATATTTATCTCAAGCTGAAACTTGGTCAGAAATCGAACGACTAACAGCTGCATTTGCACATTTAAAGGTTGAAGCGTGGCAGCTCCTGACGGAAGATAAGCAACAACATATTTTAAAGCTCAAAAAGTGGAAAGATAGCGAGATTGCTCAACTTTTCCCCCTTGGCTCTACGGTTCAGCGCCGTGATGACCCAGAAAAAAAGCAAGGTGTGGTTACGGATTATTGGACAGCCTATGGTGTCGAATACGTCACCTTTACGGTCAATGGCTTTACCGATTGGTGTCAGGGGCAAAGCCTCAAACGCATTTATGCAGCTAACTAATCAGAGTTTATCCTTGTTTTATACCCTATAATTTTATTTGATTTCCTTAAGACAATCCGCTTATTTTTCTGTAGTGACGGCGCGTTAGCGTCTTTTTTTATGCTTTATTATCCGGCGATCGCCATCTCGTTATTTTTAAAGTACAGTGATTTCGAAAATATGTATCTTTTTTGAGACCCAATACAGAAGTTCATGTTATTTAAAAAGAGTAACTAATTTTTAAAATAAACTATTTTATGCGTGACACCTCTGAAATTCGTTTTCACTTACACCATGAACTTGATAAGTTTTACCACCAACTCTTTGACAAATTAGCCGACGCTAAAATTAAAGAAGGCGATGCAGCAAAAGTAACTCAGCTCCTATTAAATTCCCGCCTAGATGCCCTCAAACATCTCGTTTCAGAAGATGAAATGTCAGCTTACGAAAAAGTCTATCCCGATGATTAACATCGTAATTAGTGCTTAAAAGATCAAACTATTAGCGACAAATTTAGGCCGATATTCTAAGGTATCGCGGTTGTTCACTCACCTGTTTTAACCATATACAAATATTAGAGTAGGAGCCTAAATCAAAGTTTCCCTCATGGGCGACATAGGTATAGGCATAGAGCGCAATATCTGTGATCGAATACTGATTACCTACAAAAAAATCATACTGAGCAAGATGCTTTTCCGTGACCCCTAGCGCAGCGTAACCAGCTTTCTGCTTTTGCTCTAGGGTATCTTTCTGCTTTTTTGATTCCTTTAAAATAGATAGCCAATACCGCGATGTCGCAATATTTGATTCATGACTATATTGCTCAAAAAATAACCATTGCATTATCTGAGCTTGCTGCCAAGTATTAACCGGCAAGAATTTTATACCTTGACTTAGGTAAAATAAAATGGCATTTGATCCTGTTAAATATTGACCATGATCAATTTCTAAAACTGAAATATGACCATTAGGATTCATTACATCTCAGACATTTATTGCGTTAATAGTGACTCAAGAAAAAACCGATCAGTATAAAACTAATCGGCTTTTTTATTATTTAAAATCCCAGTGACAAAATAGTCAGTAATCAGAGCGCCATAATGGTTTTACTTAGCTTTAGCTTCAGCACGCTCTTTCGCTTCTTTAATCACTTCTTCCGCAACATTCTTAGGACAAGGTGCGTAATGATCAAATTCCATAGAGAACTGACCACGACCAGAGGTCATTGTACGCAAGTCACCGATGTAGCCAAACATTTCGCTAAGGGGGACTTCTGCTTTGATGCGAGCACCGGTAGATGCAGCATCTTGACCTTGGATCATGCCACGACGACGGTTTAGGTCACCAATGACATCACCCACATAATCGTCGGGAGTGAACACATCGACCTTCATGATCGGTTCAAGAATTTGAGGGGCAGCTTTAGGGACAGACTGACGGTATCCGCTCTTTGCTGCAATCTCGAAGGCGATCGCCGAAGAATCTACAGGGTGGAAAGAACCATCCATCAATGTGACCTTTAGATCAACACAAGGGAACCCAGCCAAAACACCCTTCTCGATAGATTGCGCAAAGCCTTTCTCAACCGCAGGCCAAAATTCACGAGGCACATTACCACCAGTCACCTTAGACTCAAACTGGAAGCCAGAACCCGGTTCACCCGGCTCAATAATGTAGTCGATCTTACCGAATTGACCAGAACCACCAGACTGCTTCTTGTGGGTATAACTATCAGAAAGTTGCTTCGTGATCGATTCGCGATATGCGACCTGAGGCTTACCCACTTCAACTTCAACGCCATAGGTGCGCTTAAGAATATCCACCTTAATATCTAGGTGCAACTCACCCATACCCTTGATGATAGTTTCGCCACTATCAGAATCGGTTTCAACTTGGAAAGAAGGATCTTCTTTCATCATCTTACCGAGGGCAACACCCATCTTCTCGTTACCACCTTTATTCTTAGGAGAAATAGCGATAGAGATTACAGGGTCAGGGAAGACCATCGCCTCAAGAGTTGCCGGATTGTCTTTATCACAAAGTGTGTGCCCCGTTTGGACATTTTTCATCCCCACAATCGCGATGATGTCACCAGCTTGCGCGGTGTCAATTTCTTCACGGGAATCAGCATGCATTTCGACCATACGGCCAATACGCTCAGTTTTACCTGTTGCTGTATTGAGAATGGTGTCACCTTTGTTGAGGGTACCGGAGTAGATCCGAGTAAAGGTCAACGCACCGAAGCGATCATCCATAATCTTGAATGCCAAAGCGCGAAGCGGCTTCTCAGGATCAACAATTGCGTATTTGCCAGTTTCATTACCTTCTTCGTCAGTCTCAGGCTGCGGATTGACTTCCTTAGGGTTCGGGAGATAATCAACAACTGCATCGAGGACTAGCTGTACACCTTTGTTTTTAAAGGAAGAACCGCAGTAAGTGGGGAAGAAATCGAGGTTACGCGTTCCTTTACGGATACATTCTTTGATTTCGTCAATGGAAACTTCTTCGCCTTCAAGGTATTTTTCCATGAGGTTATCGTCTTGCTCTACCGCAGTCTCAATGAGCTTTTCGCGGTATTCAGCAACCTTGTCCGCCATGTCTTCAGGCACATCTGTGATCTCATAGTTCATGGGATCGCCAGATTCGTCCCAAATCCAAGCTTTTTCGGTGAGGAGATCAACCACGCCGACAAACTCTTCTTCACGACCGATAGGCAACACCATTACGAGGGGTCGTGCATCAAGGATATTGTCTACTTGATCTACAACTTTATAAAAGTCTGCACCAAGACGGTCAAGTTTATTAACGTAAATAATTCGGGCTACTTTGGAATCGTTAGCATAGCGCCAGTTTGTTTCGGATTGGGGCTCTACGCCGCCGGAACCGCAAAAGACACCCACGCCGCCATCAAGTACTTTTAGCGAACGATAAACTTCGATGGTGAAATCGACGTGACCGGGAGTATCGATGATGTTGAGTTGGTGATCTTTCCAAAAGCAGCTGGTTGCCGCGGATTGAATAGTAATGCCGCGTTCTTGCTCTTGGTCCATGAAGTCGGTGGTGGCGGAACCTTCGTGGGTTTCTCCGATTTTGTGGATTTTTCCGGTTAACTTCAGGATACGCTCGGTGGTGGTGGTTTTACCCGCATCGACGTGAGCGAAGATACCGATATTACGATATTTGGTCAGGTCTTTCATAGGTTTATGTTCGCTCTATAAAATTTAAGTACTACGATTTACTAGGGTGATCACTTTTACGTTTGATTTAATGTACATTTGAACGACTCGCGACCTGTTTTAGAGCAAATCTCCAGACCGAAGGCGTTTGAGTGTAGCAATTAAAACACTTCTTTGTATTATAAGTGTCACTCTTTTGTTTTGTATAAGCTGCCGATTGTGTTCTGCCTGAACTGTATCTTTGGCAGCAGCAAAGAATATTAAAATCCTTGCGGGTCACGATGGCAACATTACAGATTGTAAATTATCTTGTGGTGATTATAAATAGTGATATCTGCCGTAAGAAATAGCGATCGCCCTACTTTTTGCTAGTTATGTCTGAGAATCCCAATGAAATTGATGTTTATGCGATGGCGCAGCAGTTGGGGGAACCGGGGCGATCGCCGGGCAGTACGGCTGGTCGAGATGAAAAGGATAGTGTACAGGACAAGCTGGAAAAACTGACGGAAAAATATGCAGAGCTTTATTGTCTCAGTCGCTCGGTGTGGGAACTGTTGGAAGAGACCACAGCACTGACTGAGGCTGATTTACAGAAAAAGTTTGATATTGTGAAGTCTCGTCAAAAATTAGCGACAAAACCGAAGGCTCAAGGTTGTCCGCAATGTGAGCGTCCGCTCCAGCGCATTGAGGGGAAACATCACCGCTGCATTTATTGTGGTTATATCCAAGAGTTTAGTAGTCCGTTTGATAAATTACTCTAGACAGAACGTTTGGCGGCACAATTAACAACGGCAAGTATGTAGCTGAGGTCAACATCCTTTGAAAAGTCTTGAGCATATTCGCATTGTTGCGGTGGAGCCTGCTGGTGCTTTAAATGTGGGTTCTGTGGCGCGTGTGATGAAAAATATGGGGTTGTCGCAGTTGGTGCTGGTTAGTCCCCGTTGTGATCATCTGGGTGAGGAGGCTCGTTTAATGGCTGTCCGTGCGCCGGAAATCTTGGAAAATGCGATGGTCGTTCAGACTTTGCCGGAGGCTTTAGAGGGTTGTCAAAAGGCGATCGCCACCACGGGGGAGCCAAGGGAATTACCGACACAGATGGAAGCTCCCAAGCAGGTTTTGCCGTGGTTATTAGAAGATGATGCTCCGGGTGCGGTTATTTTTGGTCGGGAAGATAATGGCCTCACCAATACGGAGCTCAATCATGCTCAGAGGTTTCTTTGTATCCCAACGGGTGATCAGTATACTTCTCTTAATCTCGCCCAAGCGATCGCCGTTTGCTGTTATGAGCTGAAGAGCCTCAGTACAACGGCAGAAATATCGCATGCTCCAGCACATCAAGATTTGGCAGATCTTAAGGATTTAGAGGGTTACTATCAGCATTTAGAAAGACTTTTACTAAAAATTGGTTATTTGCACGAACATACCGCCGCTGCTCGTATGAATAAGTTTCGGAGTTTATACAACCGTAATGCACTTACCCAAGCGGAAACGTCGATGCTCAGGGGCATTTTGCGGCAAGTTGAATGGGCGATCGCCCACCCAGACAAACTCACAGAATGACAGAAGTAAAAGCACTTCATTCATGGTTTACTCGTCTGTCAAATAATCCTCAAGAAATTGCAGGACATTATTCAGTTTTTCTTTTAGATCAGCGAGCAGGATTTTAATCCGCCCCATATCTTCGTCATGGGCTGCATCGTCAATGGCATTACACAGTACAGGAATATTTTTGATGCTGGCAGTCGTCACGGAGCCCCGCAAACGATGGGATTCATACAAAATTTGCCCCAGATCTTCCTCCGCTACGGCCACCTCTAGACCGCTCAGATACTGAGGTAAACTCGACATTAACTGTTTAAACATCACGCGATGGAACGCAATATCTTCACCGTAAAAATGCTTTAATCGCTGAAAGTCAATGGGAGAGTTTTGGGTCGTGGCCGCTTGTTGCTGAGGATCCACGTCTTTTTTGTCCGACTTGTTGGCATCCTCGTCTTGCTGGTCTGACTCCGTGGCGATCGCCAATTCCTCGTCCTCGGGAAAATAGTTATCCAAAACACGCTCTAGGACAACTCGCAAAGTCTCAATCGTCGTTGGCTTGGAAATATAATCATTCATCCCTACCGATAAACATTTTTCACGTTCACCTTCTAAAGCATTGGCTGTCATTGCCACAATCACAACAGGCATCTCCCCTTCTTTTTCTTGTTTGCGAATCGCTCCAGTCGTGTCATAACCATCTAGCTCTGGCATCCGACAATCCATCAAAATCAAGTCATAGGGTTTCGCCTGCAACATCTCCAGGACGGCTTTACCATTACTGGCACAATCAATTTTTTTAAACCCTAAAATCTCTAACTGATTGGTAATCACCAGTTGGTTAACCGGAGTATCCTCCGCTAACAGGATTTTAATTTCCGGCGATCGCCGCACAAATCTTTGGGAAGCCAGAGAAAGATTATTCTCCTCCGGTGCAATCGTTTCCGCTCGATCAAGATTGCGCAATAAACGCCAGAGAGATTGCTGCTGTAGAGGCTTGATCAAATGACGAATTTTCTGCTTATGTAGCCAATCTTTTAGGCTAGGATAATCGACCTGGGAAATCACCACGACGAGCTGTTCTCGAGGGAGCACATCCTTAAGGCGATTTAAAACAGTACGAATTTGCTCCTGTTGACCGCAGAAAATTGGTAATGAGTACAGCACCAAATCATAATTTTGATGTTGTTCAATTTGAACTAACCCTTCAATCAAATCTGAGGAACTATCCACCGACATGTCGTAAGCCGTTAAGTATTCCACGATCAGCTCCCGCGAAACCTCTAGGGCATCAATGACGAGGATATCTCTAAGCTCTAAATCCGGCTGACCTAAAACGGCATCAAGACCCTTAAATACAGCTGTAAACCAGAAGGTTGAGCCTTCACCAGCATTGCTGTCTATGCCAATTTCGCCTTCCATTAGCGTCACTAATTGCTTGGCGATCGCCAACCCTAAACCCGTACCACCATACTGACGCGTTGTTGAAGGATCAACCTGAGAAAACGACTGGAACAATCTATGGCGATCCTCTGATTTGATCCCAATCCCCGTATCCGTAATTTCAATTCGTACCGTAACTTCAGACTCACCCTCTGGACTTTGTCCAAAATCAACCAAAATGGCCCGCACAACAACCGAGCCTTCCGGCGTGAACTTGATGGCATTATTCACGAGATTGGTCAAAATTTGCCGCAACCTCACCGGATCACCAATCAAAATTTGATTCAATTGTGGATCCACAAAAGTAAGTAGTTCTACCCGCTTATTGTGCGCTTGAACAGCCAACAATGCCGCCACAGATTCCACACAATCCACAATATCAAGAGCAGTTTTCTCTAACCGCATTTCCCCTGCTTCTAGCTTCGAGAAATCCAAAATATCATTAATCAAATAGAGCAAATGTTGCGCACTGTTATTGAGCGTTTGTACAAAATTTTGCTGCTGAGATGATAACTTCGTATTTTTTAGCAGTTCGGCAATGCCTAAAATGCCATTCATTGGTGTCCGAATCTCATGGCTCATATTCGCCAAAAAACTCGATTTCAGACGCGACGCTTCAAGGGCAGCTTCCCGGCCAAGGACGAGATCCTTAATATCTTGAGAAACAATAACAACACCGCCAACCTCATCCTGACTGTAATACCAAGGCTGTAATACCCATTTGAGATAGCGAACTTGCCCATCCCTCTGCACGAAAATATCCTCGTCAGATTTAATCACCTCGCCCGCTAAACCACGTTCGTTAATTTTTTTATATTGCTCAGGTAGCTCTGGAAACAGCTCATAGTGCGATCGCCCGACCAGATCTGCCGCACCAAGATCATAATCTTGCGACCATTGATCACTATATGCGACGTAGCGCATTTGAGTATCAAACATGGCCATTGCCACAGGCATATTTTGAATCAGCTGTCGCAGTTGACGGCGTTCCTGCTCTAAAGACTGAAGCGCAATCTTACGTTCGGTAATTTCAACCATGACCCCCTCAAGGTAGAGGATCTGACCATTCGCATCAAAAACCCCAGTGCCTCGCTCAAACACCCAAGCTAGATGACCATCACAGCGAGTCAAACGATATTCAACTTGGTAAGTCGCATTCGCTGCCGAAAGATTTGCCGCCACGGCCTGAAGCTGCTGTAAATCGTCAGCATAAACAAGTTCATTAAAGGCGCGAACACGATTATTTAAAAAATCCGTTGCAGCATAGCCAGTAATGTCTTCAATACGGTTACTCAAAAATTCCATCGTTCTGTATTCGTCAGGAAAACAACGAAAAACAGCTCCCGGAATATTTAGCAAAAGACTACGAAAACGATCTTCGCTTTCCCTTAACGCCCGTTCTGTCAGGCGGCTTTGTTTAATTTTCTCCTGGAGTGAGCTATTGACAGTTTCTAGGGTCTCTGTGCGTTCAGTGACTTTCTGTTCAAGTTGGCTATTGAGATTTGCCAACTGGGTGTTAGCTTCGTTGAGCTTTTCAAGGGCGCGCTTGCGTTCAATTTCCGCAGCCGCACGCGACGCAAATACGGTGATAATTTTGGTTGCCTGTTCGCGATTAATCGTCGGCTCAGAGTGAAACACTCTTAATATGCCAATCGCTTGCTGGTTGCGATCTAAGATTGGTACGCGCAAGTAAGAGGTTGTGGGCTGGGCTGGATCGTCTATTTCGTTAATGGTGGCCACATCTTCGGCAAAGGCTGGGTTAGACCATGCAGCAAGGGTCAGAGTCTCTGACAGCTCTGGGTCTTGGGAGTTCAGAATCTCAGCAATTTGGATTTGCTTGACATTTAAAGCCAAGGTCAACTTTTCCACAAGGGCAGGAAAAAAATCTTGACCCGTAACAGGAGCTGTGGCTTCAACGATATCGTTGAGTACTTTATCGGCGCTCTGTCGTTCACGCATCTCTAGCTGCAATTTTTCGTTGACTTCCTCTAGTTCTTGAGGTGTTTTTAGGCTTAAAAACTGAGGCAACAAAAAATATAGTTCTATGGCTGTGTAGCAGGAAACAGCGGCGGTTAGGGCATGTTCAAAGACGGATAGTTGAGAGAGGGGAGCCCAAATTTTCAGGACATCAAGAAAATGCCCAACACCGCAGGCAATGATGAAGGCGCTAAATAAAACGAAGACTTGGGAGAAAGGGGTACCGTGGCGCTTTCTGACAAAATAAATGAGCATTAACGGGATGGAAAAGTAGGCGATCGCCGTCAGTAAATTTGCAACAACATGAAGACCTAACAGCCCACCAGACATCGGGTCATCTGCACTAAAAGGCGCAAAAAAACTCTCGCGCAATGGCGATCGCCAATCCCCTAAATTCGATAACAATACTTTTTGCATCTAATGCAACCCCCCGAATGGGAATGATCTAAACAAACCAAACCTCATAGCCACCTAAAATCCCCCCTAAAGAAAACAAACAGCTATGTCCATAGAGGGATGACAGACTCAGTACTCTTACCATTGTTAACAACTATTTCGGGCGATTGACCAAACAGCCTGGCGCTTTAATATTTTATTTATATTTTTCATTGAACTTCACCATCTCACAATGTGCGTGACGCGATCAGCAGCACAACAGACATCTGCAACTGATAATAAAGACTGTCTAAACGCCCAAATAGCAAGGAAAACCCATCAGGTGGTCACAAAACCAGCTTATTAAAACAACCAATCAAGACAAACCTTCAATGCAGAGATTTTGCAACACTCGGCAATAAAGCGAGCAAGAAAATTAGCCGGCAGTAAGTTTTGTTGTTATATCTTAAGAAAGATAACGACTAGCAAAGCCCCTTTATATTCAACGATTTTCAAAAAAAAAAGACTGTTTATATTGAGCTTTAAAGATTTTCTTAAGACTTTTTCTCCCAAGCCGAGGGAGTGGAAGCGGTGTCTTTGGCACGAATGTGGCCATTAATACTCAAAACATCAGGCATAATAAGAAAATGTTTTTTTGCAGATTTAGATTATTAGGAGAAGCCAGTGGCTGAGAAATCACGTCGTTCTAAACGAAAAAGAAAGATTTCTGCCCAGTCCCAGAATCCCCAATCTGGCGGCAAAGTTGTATCTTTGTCCTCCCGTCGTCGCGCTACGCCGAAAACCAATAATCTCCGTCCCAGAAAAAAATCAAGAAAAGCAGAAACAGCAGCGTCAACTGCCACTAAAGTCCAGCTTCAGAAAACAACCCGCAGAACTAGGCGGCCTGCCACTACGAGGAGCGGACAAAATTCCCGTCAGGCTCGTCGCCTACGACTCAAACTGCCAAAACCAATTTTGTACCCGATTCGCTTTGCCATTGTCGGTATTGGTATCGGCGCGTTTATTGGCACATTATTAGCAATTTCAAATTCCCGCCCTTATATCAATGTGACGCAGGATACGGAGCAGCGCAGTGAATCCTTTGCATCCGAGGAGCCGCCAAATCCGTTGCCCCTCACGACACCCCTAACTGCAATGCGGGAGTCGGTGCAAACGGCGATCGCCGCCGATCCAGAGTTAGATGCCACACTATTATTTGTGGATTTAGATACAGGAGAGTATCTCGATGTGGCTGCCTCAAGAAGTGTATCCGCCGCGAGTACGATTAAAATCCCAGTGCTGGTTGCGTTTCTAGAAGCCGTCGATCAAGGCGAAGTTCAGCTCAAAGAACAGCTGATGATTACAGAAAATGTCAAAGGTGGCGGCTCCGGCAATCTGCAATATAAAGACAATGGCACACAATTTTCTGCCTTGTTTGTGGCCTCTGAAATGAGTATCAACAGCGATAATACGGCCACCAATATGATTATTGAGCAGCTCGGCGGTTTTGAGACCCTCAATCTAAAGTTTCAGCGTTGGGGGTTAAAGCAAACGCAGCTTAACGAGCTATTGCCGGATCTTGAAGGGACAAATCAAACCACGGCAAGGGATCTGGCTTTTCTTTTAGCGAAAATTAATCAGGGCAATATTTTGTCGACTCGCTCCCGCGATCGCCTCATGCGAATCATGAGCGCAACCAGCAACAATCGACTATTACCCCAGAGCCTGGGTCAAGGGGCGGCGATCGCCCACAAGACAGGAGATATTGGCTTTATTATTGGCGATGCAGGCATTGTCGACATGCCCAACGGCAAACGCTACATTGCGTCAATTTTCGTAGAACGCCCCTACAATGCCGAAAAAGGCCGCGAACTACTTCACCAAATTGGTCGCCAATTTTATCAATACCTAGAACAAGAGCAAACACCATTACCAGCTCCCGCCGACCCAAACAATTCAGATAAACCCCTAGAAACAGCTTCATTTCCAGAACCTGATTAACATCGGCTTAGGGTCTTTTCCCTTGAGTTCAAAATATTCACTCCCCCTAAACCCCCCTTTGAAAGAGGCACTTAAGTTTTTGGAGCGATCCCATCACTTTTTAAAACGACGATCAACATCAATAAAGCTGAGTTAACGTCAGTTATGGATAAGAATGTAGCCAAAATTCTTTAGAGAAAAGGAGACACGGAGAGACACGGGGAAGCAACGAAAATTTGCATTTTTTGAAAGCTAGTAGGATTGTTTGCATAGAAACATCTCTCGATCTCTCGCTCTCCCCTTCACCGCGTCGTACTTCCGAGCATGCTTAAGCAAAACTCACGTTAGTTACGAATTTGAACAGGCATGATTAGATAAGTCATCTGCATAGCCCCTAGGGGAGTAAAAATGACTGGCTGATTATTTTCGTTCAGTTGCATCTGAATTTCATTACTAGGCAAGGCCTTAAGACCCTCTAGCAAATATTTCACATTAAACGCAATTTCCAAGCTGTCACCAGTCACCTGAGCATTTAGGGCAACATCACCGCTACCCACATCTTGGGCTTCCACAGATAAATGCAGCTTTTGGCTTTCAGTATCTAGACGAAATTTGACAATATTATTTTTTTGATCAGCCAACACCGCAACACGCTCAATGGCACTCACCAAACCACGGCGCTCCAAAGTGACTTGACGGTTAAATTGACGGGGAATGAGCTGATGGTATGCCGGATAAGCCCCTTCTAGCTTACGGCTTGTTAAACGCTGATCATTCAGCTCAAAAATTACTTGACCTTCGTCTAAATGTAAGGCCACCAAATCAGATTCATTGGCAGTCGTGAGCATCCGTTCAAGTTCCCGCAGTGCTCGCGCTGGAATGGTTAGGGCAAAATCCTCTAGCTCTGGAGCAGGTAATTTACCTTCTTCTGTTTCTTCTTGCTCCGCTTGGTCACTGGTTTCTACTAGAGCTAAACGGTGGCCGTCAGTGGCTGCAAATTCAAGACAATCCTGTTTGTGGGTCAAATGTACGCCCGTTAAGACTTGCTTTGTTTCATCGGCACTTGCAGCAAATAAAACGCCCCGCAAACCTTCACTGAGGGCGATCGCCGGCAACATCAACTTTGTCCCTTCCGTAATAGTCGGCAACTCAGGAAATTCCTCCGCGCCCATGCCACGAATTTGAAATCTCCCAGCAGCCGTTAAAGTTGCGAGGGCATCCCCTTCCCTTAAAGCCTCTTGGGGGCAACTCAGGGAAACCTCCCCCTCCGGTAAACGAGACACAATATCATTAAGCAATTTTGCAGGAAGCGTTAAAGTGCCCCCCTCAATCACCTGAGCCGGAAAACTAGTACGAATCCCCAAACTCAAATCAAAAGCCGTTAACTGAATTTCATGGTGAGCCACATCCGCCTTTAAAAGTACATTCCCCAAAATTGGATGCGTGGGACGTGAAGGAACAGCCCGACTCACGAGAGAAAGTTGACTATTTAAATCGCTTTGGCTGCAAACAAACTTCATAGCGTACGGGGAAATCATCAAACAGAGCAGCTAGATCCTACTACAAGATTCTCCAGATCATACGAAACTCAAACATATTCGTTTTCAGGATTTCTCGCCCAAATTTCCAAGGTCTTTCTCGGTACGGTGATCACGAGTCTCGACGGAACAATCACTCCCGAATTCCTGCTGTACAATTGAACTTGTAGGAAAGTAAAGCTAAGTTAATTTACGCTCTACTGACTTGCTGATACATGGATCTATTTGCAAGATGTTAAGGGCAAAATGGACTTACTCCTACACTTCAGTTGATGCTGTTGTTTCTCTTTCATAATTCATTAAAGTAATTAAAGTCGAAACAAGGTCTCAGTATCTAGCTAAACGCACTAAATTAAAATAGCAAACATAAATAAAGAAGATTCATGACTAACATCCAACAAAAAATTGAAAAAGAGCGCGATGCAGCACGTGAGGCTTGCAGTACTAATGCTAGCTCCGCTGAATGTGCAGCAGCTTGGGATGCCGTAGAAGAACTTCAGGCAGAAGCTTCTCACCAGCGCCAACAGGAACCAGAAAAGAGTGAGCTCGACAAGTTCTGTGATGCAAATCCAGATGCTGATGAGTGCCGTATTTACGAAGACTGATTTTATCAGAAGAACTTCGCAGTACTTCGACCATAGGTGAAAGCTTGGTTGGTGGTGTAGCGAAGCGTGAACACAGTGAGCAGTTTACACGATGTTTTTATTCTGTAGACAGGCCTAATATGACATGGGAATTCAAGCTAGAGCCAACTGCGGGTCAGTTAAGCCTCGTGATATGGCGGCTGCTCAAGTCATGAGTACCCGTGGGCAACGGGAAATAGAAAATGCCTGTGGAGTCGAGGTAGCGGGGGCATCGGTAGCGGTGTCTGGCCAACTGGCAGTGAAACAGGAAATCTTTGGGGCGACCCAGGGAATCTCTCTGCATACCCGCTAGGGTGGCTGGGAGAGGATGTCAATTTGGTATTGAGGCGATCGCCCTTTGGCCTTTACGATTCAGTACCAAAGCAACGACACATTAACTAATCAGATTATAAAGTTCTTAAATCATTAATAACTTGAATTTTCTGATCAAGCCTTTAAACAGTGGTAACTTTTGCGAGTGCCGCTGTTTTGGTTTGTGTATACTAAAACAATTAAAAATCGACCCTACAACACCCTGTAAAACTATGGATGAAGCCTTATTTCGGCAGTTGGCTTGGATGGATTATCGCCTTGCCGTTATTTTCACTGTCATCATTCCCATCGTGCTTTTGATTTGGAGCCTTGTCAGCAAGGTCGAATCCATGCAGCGCCTCCTCGGAATTTACTGGAAAGTTGCCAGTTTACTGATGATCACAGTGTATTTGATGATTCCTAGTTGGTCGGTCGGTTATCTGACAGGGCTTTTGTCCCGTATTCTCATCCCCATTAGCCTGTGGTTTTGGATTGATTTAAATGAAGAAATCCGTGACCAGCCAGCTAGTAAGCTGAAGCTCGCTTTTACCTCTTGGCGTTGGGCAATGACGGTCTACTGCGCCTTGGGAGCATTGGTCAATTTACCGTTTATCACTTGTGCCTTTTCCGCGACCACAAGGCAAGGAGCCTATTGTCAGGTTTGGCTGGAAGCTCCTAGTCGTTATCAGCAGATGTTGCATGCTAATTCGACTCCCGGCTTCCTTGGTTTTCTGGGGGCAACGGGCTTGATCGTTTATGTTATTTACCTTTTGTCTTTCCTTGTTTTTCGTCTCGGTCGCCAAGGTCGTATTGCCATTGAGCAGTAGTGATTGGGTTCTCAATTAAATTCTCAATAGTGCCATTGGGCATCGAAAAAAAAGATCAAAAAAAGGGCTTGCCAATCGATATTTGCTTTGCTATATTTGAACTTGTGCGCAAAACGCCAGGATAGCTCAGTTGGTAGAGCAGAGGACTGAAAATCCTCGTGTCGGCGGTTCAATTCCGCCTCCCGGCACTTGATTTTTTGAGAGACCTACAGATTTTGTGGGTCTTTTTATATTTATTGAATTTATTGATATTTGGTAACTTTTAAATTAGCCAAAGCTGAGCACCCAAGATTTTGGCCTGAGGTGCTAAGTTTGGCTAGGCTAATCACAGCTGTCTTTTTTGGGGAAGCAAATGGTATGTACTGATAATTTTGGCGGCGATCGCCATCATGTTTGTTGTCCTAGTGATGGTCGTTAAAGATGTTTAGGCGGGCACTTCAACTTTGGCAGCACCGGCTAAATTAAACGCATCATGGACTAATTTCAGGGCTTGTTTTCCCTGTTCTTCGGGTACAACACAACTAATTTTGATTTCTGATGTGGTGATCATTTGGATATTGATTCGGTCGTCGGCAAGGGCTTGGAAAAATTTTGCTGCGATGCCGGGAGCACCAATCATGCCAGAGCCAACGATACTCACTTTGGCGATCGCCGGATTTACTTCAATTTCCCCAAAATTAAGCTGTTCAGCAATACCGCTCAAGGCAAGACGCGCGGCCTCAGCATCACTCTGGGCAACGGTACAGGCAATATCGCGAGTGTTAATGCCATTGTTCACACGACAGCGTTGGGACTGAATAATCATGTCGACACTAATATTTTGCTGAGCGAGGAGGGTAAAAATTTTAGCCGCCATCCCCGGCGCATCCGGCACATGACGAATGGCTAATTGAGCCTGTTTGAGATCTAGTGCCACTCCCCGCACAGGTGGATGTTGTTCAGCGTTTAAAGCGGTTGGAGCCATGGCCATGGAGGATGAGGCAATGTCAAAGACTTCACACAGGGTGGCGATCGCCCGATCACAATCTGTCTGCTGAATAACGCAGCTCACCTTCACCTCAGAGGTGGAAATCATTTCAATATTGATACCCGCATCGGCCAAACTCTGGAACATGGTTGCCGCAATCCCCGGACGGCCGATCATACCCGCCCCAGAAATTGTAATTTTGGCAATGTCGTTAGCCGTCATCACAGAAACATCTTCTAGGCTTTGAATATCCGCCTCACATAGGGTTGGGGCGATCGCCTCAGCAATAGACTGGGCTTGGCTAGCCGCCTTTTCCGTCACCGTAAAGGCAATATCGTTGCTGTTACCGTCGTGAATCGATTGAATAATCAGATCCACATCCACATTATGAGTGGCAATTTCACCAAATAACTTGGCCGCCACACCCGGACGATCCGGGATACGCAACATGGCAATACGGGCTTGATCCGTATCAAACTCCACCCCATCAACCGCCTTGGCAATTTCGAGATTCACCAATGGGCGATCATCTACCGCCGCCGACGTTACTTTCGTGCCCGGATCCTCAGTCCAACTTGAGCGCACAACAAGGGGAACACCATAATTTTTCGCAATTTCCACCGCACGGGGATGTAAAACCTTTGCCCCTAAACTGGCCAACTCCAGCATTTCATCAGACGTTACCTCCGGCATCAATTGCGCTTCCGGCACAATACGCGGGTCTGTCGTTAAAATCCCCGGCACATCGGTATAAATTTCGCAATAGGACGCTTTTAAAGCCGCGGCGATCGCCACCGCAGACGTATCCGAACCACCACGCCCTAAGGTCGTAATTTCCAGCTCCGTACTATTACTAACCCCCTGAAAACCAGCAACAATAATTACTTGTCCTTGACGTAAATGCTTTTCGAGACGATTCGTTTTAATCTCAAGAATACGAGCACGACTATGCTCTGCCTCAGTCACAATACCCACCTGAGCACCCGTTAAAGACACCGCAGGCTGACCCAGTTCCTGTAACGCCATACTCAAGAGCGAAATCGACACCTGCTCCCCCGTCGAAAGCAACATATCCATTTCCCGGCGACTCGGATTCGCACTGATCTCATTCGCTAACTGCACCAAGGTATCTGTCGTTTTCCCCATCGCAGAAACCACAACGACCAATCGATTACCCGCCTGCGCCCGCTGATAAATGCGCTTAGCAACCGCCTGAATTCGTTCGACTGAACCGACAGAAGTTCCGCCGTATTTCTGCACAATCATTGCCATGGCTCTGCTCTTTACTCCCCAAATTCCTACAAATTACCTTCCACTTTACGGAAAATTGGAAATCCACTGTATCAAATCCTATAGACTTTTCTGATAGATCCTTCACACTCCGTTGTTTTAAATAATCTATTTTCAGCTGATCCTGACTTATCTCCAGATTGTGATTTTCTGCCAAAGCCCAGTTTTACAAGGCTTATAGACAAACCCATTGTCGCTTTTAAGACCATTGCAGTCGTTCCACAAATCATCTCCGTTTAGCGCACATCCATAAAAATAAACAAAAGAAAATCTTAAATCCCTTGTATTTCTAATCCCTTTAGCTGATAATGTTGCACTCGGTAGTGTGATACATTTTGTAATGTTATCGATAAGCATTACCGCACCATAGTTTCCGTGTCGCAGCATGGATAAAAGGAAGAAACTGTTGCTTGCAGAGCCAGGTAGTAAGTCTTCTGAATCAACTCAGGGTATAAGCAACACTGAATGACAAATATTTCTACAGTTAAACACTATAGGCACAGTCAAAGGCGATCGCAGCAAACAAGCTTTTGACCGCCCTTTTCAGCGTTTCTATGTACCGAAACCCCAGATTTTTCTTGAACACACCACCCCCTAGGAGGTTTTTCTATGTCTGTTCGTTTATACGTCGGTAACCTACCCAAAGATGTCGTCGAAAAAGACGCACTCACAACCTTTTTCGCAGACGCAGGCGAAAATGCTAGCACCAAAGTGATTAAAGATCGCAAAACCGGTAAGTGCCGGGGCTTTGCCTTCGTAACTGTTCCCACTGACGAAGAAGCAGATGCTTTTATCGAAAAGTACAATGGTCAGTCCTTCATGGACAGCGAACTCAAAATCGAAAAGGCACTCCCCCGCTCCAAATCTGAAGATGCTCCCAGCACCGCCAGTGCAGCTCCCAGCAAAGGCGGTAAGCGCAAGCGTAGTGGTGGTGGCGGCAAAAAGCCCATGACTTACAGCAGTGGCGGTTCTAACTCTGCTCAGCCTGACCCCCGTTGGGCTAGCGAACTCGAAAAGCTCAAGGATATGCTCCAAAAGCAAACCACAAACGTTTAAAGCTTTTTAGATGAATTTTTCCTGCTACATTCTTTGTGGCAGGATTTTCTGTATTTACCCATTTTTATTTGATTGATAGTAGCAAGGAGGGAATAAATCATGGATGCGGTTCAGGTGATGAAACAAGAGGTCGGTCGCGCAGCGGCTGCCATGGTGGAGTCTAATACCATCGTGGGTCTAGGAACGGGTTCCACAACGGCTTATGCCATCCAATTTATTGGCGATCGCCTCGCAGCGGGTGAGATTGAAAATATTGTTGGTATTCCCACGTCTTTTCAGGCTGAAGTTTTATCGAAGCAGTACGGTATTCCCCTCACTAGTCTTGATGCAGTAGATCATATTGATCTCGCCATTGACGGGGCGGATGAGGTTGACCCGAACAAAAATTTGATCAAAGGTGGCGGCGCGGCTCACACTCGCGAAAAGGTTGTGGATGCCCTCGCGAATAAATTTGTTGTGGTCGTCGATAGCGGCAAAATGGTAGATGTTTTGGGATCTACTTTCTTGTTGCCTGTTGAAGTGATTCCGATGGCGATCGCCCCTGTCATGCGTCAACTAGAAGCGCTCGGTGGTAAGCCTGAGTTGCGGATGGGCGTGAAGAAAGCTGGTCCTGTCGTCACCGACGAAGGTAATTTAGTTGTTGACCTCAAATTTGAAGCAATTAAAGATCCGGCTGCTTTAGAAATTGCAATCAACAATATTCCCGGTGTTCTGGAGAATGGTTTGTTTGTCGGTGTGGCGGACACCATTCTTGTCGGCGAAATTATTGACGGTGAACCCAAGGTACGCACGATCAACTAAATTTTGTTTTTTATATTTTGGGAAATCTTCTGGTTTAGTTGCTAGAAGATTTTTTGTTTAAACGGCTCGTAATTTTAACGGCTGAGGAAGGCGATCGCCTGTCGGATCCATTCATCAGCATTGGGGTTTTGAGCCAAGAGAGAATCTTGAGAAAGAGTTCCGATGGCGCGACGAATTTCGCTGTCATCATAACCGAGGGCAAGAAGGGTCATTTCGAGGTCTTCATAGATTCCAGCCTGGGGCGTGTTTACATCCGCTTGGGGCAAACCTGTTTGATCTCGCCATTGCGCTAATTTTGTGCGAAGTTCGAGTGCTAATCTTTCTGCCGTTTTTTTGCCGATACCCGGCGCTTTAGCCAAAAGTTTATGATTTTCGCTCACAATTGCCTGCACCAATTCCGGTAAGGTCAGGGTATCCAGCAGGGCGATCGCCGACTGTGCCCCAATGCCGCTCACACCAATTAACTGTCGAAATAAATCCCGTTCCGCAAAAGACTCAAAACCATACAGAATGACTTGATCTTCTCGCTGTTGGTAATGGATAAACACCTGACATATCTTTTCTTCTGCGAGATTAATCTCAAGGGCAAAGCGACTAGAAATTTGCACTTCATAGCCAATACCGCCCACCTCCAGCACTAAAAATGTCCTATTCTGTAAATTCTTTTGCAGGGCGATCGCCCGACCTTTCAAATAGCTAAACATAACTTCCCGACAACAAACTAGCCCTATCCTGCCACGCCACAGCAATTCTCCCAATCCCCACCGCAGGACAGAAGAGAACAGTACAGTTAAACTAAGATATTCCCCACCCCTTGGACTATGGCAGATAACAAGCCAACATTTTCTAACCGTTCTATTCCACCTCAAAACCTTGATGCCGAAGAATCGATTCTGGGCGGTATTTTGTTAGATCCAGAAGCCATGGGACGGGTGGTGGATATCCTAGTCACCAATGCCTTTTACGTCCAAGCCCACCGCGATCTGTACAAAGGACTCTTAATTCTCCATGCCCAAGGTAAACCGACAGATTTAGTCAGCCTTACCTCCTGGCTACAGGATCAAAAACTATTTGAAAAAATAGGCGGCACAGCAAAATTAGCAAGTCTTGTTGACCGCACAGTCTCAGCCGTAAACATCGACCGTTATGCCCAGCTCGTGATGGATAAATATATCCGTCGCCAACTCATTAGCGGAGGCAATGAAATTATTGATCTCGGCTACGACACCACCACCCCCCTAGAAGACGTTCTCGACGAATCCGAGCAAAAGATTTTCAAACTCACCCAAGAGCGCCCCCAAGAAGGTTTAACGCCGATCGCCGAAACCATTGTCGAAACCTTTAACAATATTGAGGATTTACACCAAGAAATTACGCTGCCGGGCTTAAGCTGCGGTTTTTACGATCTTGATGCCATGACCAGCGGTTTCCAGCGTTCTGACCTCGTGATTATTGCCGGTCGTCCAGCCATGGGAAAAACAAGCTTTTCACTCAATGTCGCCGTTAATGTCGCCACAACCCACAAGCTCCCCGTCGCCATCTTTAGCCTAGAAATGTCCAAGGAACAGCTCGTACAACGACTACTGGCAGGAGAAGCACAAATTGAAAGTAACCGCTTACGTGCCGGCCGCCTTACCCAAACCGACATGGAGCCATTAATTAATGCAGTGGAATCCTTATCAAACGTCCCTCTATTCATTGACGATACCGCAAATTTAACCGTGGCACAGATGCGCTCCCAAGCTAGGAAGCTACAGGCGGAACAGGGCGGTAAACTGGGTTTAATTATGCTCGACTACCTCCAGCTTATGGAAGGCGGCGGCGACAATCGTGTCCAAGAAATCTCAAAAATCACACGGGCCCTAAAAGGTCTTGCCAGAGAACTCAATGTTCCAATTTTGGCATTATCCCAGCTTAGTCGTGGCGTTGAAGCTCGCACAAATAAACGTCCTATGATGTCGGACTTGAGGGAATCTGGCTCTATTGAGCAAGACGCAGACCTCATTATCATGTTGTATCGCGACAGCTATTACAATCCTGATTCACCGGATCACGATATTGCCGAGGTGATTATCACCAAGCACCGTAACGGGCCGACGGGGACTGTGAAACTTATTTTCCAACCAGAGCTCACTAAATTCCTTAACTTGGCTAATGCAGGCAATAGTTATGCGGAAGCTTATTAATGACATGCCACTAATGCTTATTCCATAATTTTCCAAAGTCAACCCTTGGATTAGCGAGTACCATTGCAGAGCCTAGGCTATTTTGCGGGAATTTTATTAATAAGATCAGTGATTTTTCGAGTCGGATGCTAAGATTCTGCTAATGTCAGCTCTAATTGCGTGTTAGCTTGAGCTTAAAATCTCGATCTACGCACCACCGTCAACTGCCTTTTGTCAGGAATAGAACAACAAAATAATCTATTAATTTTATCGCTCCGTCCTAGTCAGGAAATTTCACTCACTTTTCCAATTTCTTTTGATAATCAACCCTAATTTTCATGCACGCCTATCAACCCCAACGGCAAACACAGCTATCGCCTCAGCCTCGTCGTAAGGTACGTCGCCCCTCCCAAACGCGCCAGCGACAGCAGCGCAAGGTACAACAATCCCGTCGTAACCGTGCCGTCCTCATTGAGCTGAGTCTCCAAACAACGGTTAACTGTGTCCTCATTGGTGTTGCAGTGACGGCGATCGCCAATCTTTTACCCCATCACCTCTCCCAACAAGAAAGAATTAGTGAAATCCGCGCCGAAGTCGCCGAAGCAGAATATCGAGTCAATCAACTACGAGAAGACTTC
The DNA here is from genome assembly GCF_001904615.1 of [Limnothrix rosea] IAM M-220. Classification (NCBI taxonomy): domain Bacteria; kingdom Bacillati; phylum Cyanobacteriota; class Cyanophyceae; order Chroococcales; family Geminocystaceae; genus Picosynechococcus; species [Limnothrix rosea] IAM M-220. The sequence continues at coordinate 25,502 of NZ_MRBY01000011.1, read as the reverse complement.
AGCCAAAATTTTGATGCCCACGAATCCCCAGACCTCATTCGCGAACACAGCGAAAAAGTTGATATTCTAGAAAAACGTATCATTTGGGTAGAACCAGACACAACGCCAGCCCAAAACTAAAACCAACATAATTAACGTCAGTTATGGATCAGAATGTAGCCAAAATTCTCTAGAGAAAAAGAGACGCGGAGAGGGAAAGACACGGAGAGGGAGAGACACGGGGAAGCAACGAAAATTTGCATTTTTTGAAAGCTAGTAGGATTGTTTGCATAGAAACATCTCCCGATCTCTCGCTCTCCCATTCACCGCGTCGTACTTCCGAGCATGCTTAAGCAAAACTCACGTTAATTAATAAAAACTCAATAAACGCCCAGCAAAAAGGAGGATATTACATCCTCCTTTCTAATTTTTACGTTGTTTTACCCGACGGCTTAATAGCTGAGTGCTACGAAGCAGCAACCGCAGTAGGACGGCGACGACGGCGCTGCGCCCGCGTACCAACCTGTTCGCTCACCTGCATCAAAAAGACAATCAGTGGCTGGCTTTGCAGTTCACGGCGGGCAAGACGTTGCAGAGATTGCTCGACTTCAATACGAATATCTGTCCAGTCGATTTCTTCCTTAGAGCGCTTACCATTTTCTTTATATTCCGCAAGGCGATCGCTAATTGTACTATCAACATTTCTCTGAATGAGTTGATGCAATAGCTTATTGTTAGCAGAAGTAACAACACCACGGATGTGAATTTCAGGCGGCGCAACCAAAGTACCATCCTTAGTAATTGCCGCAGCAACAGTGATCACACCCTGCTCAGCGAGTTGTTGACGATCTTGAAGAACATTGTCATGAACGATGCCAGAACGGTCTACCAATTCAATACCAGATTCGACCTTGCCCGCAACACCAATCGAATTTTCAGTGAGTTCTACAATGTCGCCATTGTCGATAATGACAATATTCTCTTCAGGCACACCCATTGATTGGGCTGTCTGAGCATGTTTAACAAGCATACGGTGTTCACCGTGGAATGGAACAAAGAATTTTGGCTTCGTCAATGCCAACATCATCTTATGCTCTTCCTGAGAACCGTGACCAGAGACGTGAATCCCTTCGCGCTTGCCATACACAACCTTTGCGCCCAACATCATCAGACGGTCAATGGTATTCACAACAGCAATAGTGTTACCGGGAATTGGGTTTGCCGAGAAGACGACAGTATCACCTTCCTTAATTTTGACTTGGCGATGTTCACCCTTGGAAATCCGAGTCATTGCCGACAACGATTCACCCTGAGAGCCAGTACTTAAAATTAGAACATCTTCATCACGCATACTCTTAACTTGGCGTAGCGGAATAAATAGATTATCTAAACACTTGATATAGCCAAGGTTTCGCGCGTGGGAAATGACGTTCAGCATAGAGCGCCCAACGATCGCCACTTTGCGATTATGCTTTTCAGCCAGTTGCAAAATAATATTGACGCGGTGTACCGAAGAAGCAAATGTTGTGACGAGTAGACGACCTTTGGCCTGACCAAAAATACGGTCAAGATTCGGTTTAACAGAAGCTTCAGAAGGCGTATGACCGGGAACCTCGGCATTTGTCGAATCACTCAACAAACACAACACACCTTTTTCGCCATGCTCAGCTAAACGCTGAAAATCAAAATGCTCACCATCGACGGGTGTGTAATCCACTTTAAAGTCACCGGTGTGGATAATCACACCTAAAGGAGTGTGAATCGCCACAGTAAAACTGTCAGCAATGGAGTGGGTATTGCGAATATATTCCACAACAAAATTCTTACCGATGCGCACCATATCGCGGGGCATCACACTATTGAGCTTCGTGCGATCGCTGACCCCAGCTTCATCTAGCTTGTCGCTGAGGAGAGACATCGCTAAACGAGGGCCATAAATCACAGGAATATCAAACTGCTTCAGGTGATGGGCAATGCCACCGATGTGATCTTCATGACCGTGGGTGACGATCATGCCTTTAATCTTGTGGCGATTTTCACGAAGATAAGTTGTATCTGGCAAAACGATATTTACACCATGCATTCCATCTGTGGGAAAGGCAAGTCCGGCATCAAGCAAGACAATCTCGTCGTCATATTCGAAGATACAAGTATTTTTCCCAATTTCGTGGAGTCCACCGAGGGGAATGATCTTAATGGAATCTTCGCCACTGCTGTTAATTTGGGAAGCATTATTTGTTTTTTTGGCTACGAGCTTGGGCTTGTTATTATTCATAAATTTCCTAACTAGGTTGAAGTAAAAACGGAAAAAACTGGGTAATGCGAAAAGGGGGACTAGCCAGCTGGGTGTCCCTCTGGTCTGTCAAATCGCAATATTTGGTTGTCAAACTTGTCTAGATTCACATCGGTGTGAATGCCTAGAGCAAAGTGAGATCTTTGAGCACCTGGGTTAGCTGCTTGGTGCGGTTGGGGTCGAGGGGATACAAAGGGGGTCGAAAACTACCGAGACTCCAGCCTTGTAAAATTAAAGCTGTTTTGACAGGTAATGGGTTGGTGTCACAAAACAGGACTTTAAATAAAGGGAACAACTTTAGGTGTAGGTCAATCGCTTCTTGATTATTCCCGGCCAGAAAGGCTTGAATCATCTGTTGCATGGGTTCGCCCACAAGGTGACTCGCAACGCTAACTACGCCTTGAGCACCCACACTCATTAGGGGCATTGTTAGGCTATCGTCACCGGAATAGATGGCAAAGTCGTCACCGACGGCACAGCGGATCTGGGCAGCTTGGTCAACGTTACCACTGGCTTCTTTAATTGCAATGATGTTGTCAATTTCCGCTAGGCGAACAACTGTTTCCGGAATAAGATTGCAGCTGGTTCGTCCAGGAACGTTATATAGCATCAATGGAATATCAGGGCAGGCTTCGGCGATCGCCCGATAGTGGTGATAAAGACCTTCTTGGGGCGGCTTATTGTAGTAGGGAACAACCTGTAATGACCCATCTAAGCCTAGCGCTTCTGCCTTTTTTGTGGCGGCGATCGCCTCACTGGTCGAGTTAGAACCAGTCCCCGCAATCACTACCGCACGACCAGCAGCAGCACTCTGAACAGCCCGAAACAGATCATGTTCCTCTTCCCAAGTCAAAGTCGGTGATTCACCAGTTGTGCCGCAGACGACAAGACCATCACTCCCATGATCAATGAGATGAGCAGCAAGTTTCTCTGCCATTGCATAATTTACCTGACCTTCTTCCGTGAAGGGTGTCACCATTGCGGTGATTACTCGACCAAATCTTGTATTTGTCATAAAAGAATCGACACAACACACCTAATATCTTACGGACTTAGACCGCTGTTGCAACCGCGTTCGATTGCAAAAGATCCTGTTCACAAAGCAACTCAGCAATTTGCACTGCATTAAGAGCTGCGCCTTTACGAATTTGGTCACCACACAACCATAATTCAAGGCCATGATCTTGAGAAATATCCCGACGAATGCGACCGACAAGTACAGGATCTTTACCCGTCGCATCAATAGGCATTGGAAAATAATTCTTTTCCCAATCTTCCACAACTGTCACGCCGGGAGCTGTCGCCAAAACCTCTTTAGCAGCAGCAGGCTCAAAATTGGCTTCAAACTCTAGATTAATCGCTTCTGAGTGAGCCCGTAGTACGGGAACACGCACACAAGTTGCAGAAATCTTTAAGTCGGGCTCTCCAAAAATCTTGCGTGTCTCGTTCACCATCTTCATCTCTTCTTGACAATAACCTTGATCGTCGAGGGGAGAATTATGGGGGAAAAGATTGAATGCTAGGGGGTAGGGGAAAGATTCAGTTTTAGGCGCATCACCAGCTAATATTGCTTCGGTTTGTTGCTTCACCTCTGCCATCGCCCGAGCACCAGCACCACTAGCGGATTGGTATGTGGAAACAACGATACGCTTGATCGGCTGCACCTTATGTAATGGGTAAATGGCGACCCCCATCAAAATCGTTGTGCAGTTGGGATTGGCAATGATACCTTTGTGGTCTTTTGCTGCCTCTGGATTAATTTCTGGCACAATCAAAGGCACTTCGGGATCCATCCGAAAAGCACTGGAATTGTCGATAACAACAGCACCAGCTGCAACGGCGATCGCCGCCCATTCCTTAGAAGTCGACCCTCCCGCAGATGCCAAAACAATATCAACGCCTTGGAAAGCTTCAGCAGAAACCACCTCAACCGTAATATCTTCACCCTTAAACCTTAAGGTTTTGCCAGCTGAACGGGGCGAGGCAAGTAATTTTAAATTCTTTACTGGAAAATCACGTTCTTCAAGAAGCTGGAGCAGCTCAGCTCCGACAGCCCCCGTTGCCCCTAAAATGGCAACATTTACTGATTTTGACAACGACGAAACCTCCGATTAGATGTGAACTTAATGTAGGTGGACAAAAAACTTTATATAAATGTTCAATTGCTTGTCATAGTGCTGCGTAGGGGGCGATCGCCGCGATTTGGGACTCAATCAGGCTAACGGCTTAGCAAAGACAAAACGGTATACGCAAAGACTCTAACTATACTATTATCAGTAAGGCAAACCGACAGATAAACGCTTAAAACTGTTCCAAACTGCTTTGGAAACATAGCACATGCGGATTGCTCCACTAGGATATCACGGAGCGTTCAAATCCTGCTCAATAAAGAGAGATTGGCCATCCTTTTGCCTAGTTGACCTAGTTGTAATTTATATATTTAGAGCCTTAAAACATCGATGAAAGTTACTCAGGAAAAGCTTCCTGCCAGTCAAATTGGGTTAGAAATTGAAGTCCCTGCTGACAAAACCCAGAAAGCTTATGACAACGCAGTAAATAAGCTTGCCCGCACCGTAAATTTGCCGGGCTTCCGTAAAGGAAAAGTGCCCAAACAAATTTTGATTCAACGTCTAGGTTCGGGTCGGATCAAAGCAACGGTGCTTGAAGAACTCATTGACGAGAGTTTAAAGGCGGCAATTGAGCAAGAGAAAATTGAGGCTTTAGGAAACTACCAGCTGACATCTTCTTTTGAAGAACTCATCGCCAATTACACACCCGGCTCCACCTTCACCTTTAAGGCTTCTGTTGACGTTCCTGCTAGCGTCACCCTTGGTACCTATAAGGGTTTGTCCTTTAAAGCCGAGCAAACGGATTATGACCCTGCCCAGCTGGAAGAATTTATTGAGAAAAAGCGCACTGAGGCAGCAACTCTTGTCCCTGTAGAAGACCGTGGCGCACAAATGGGAGATGTGGCGATCGCCGACTACGAAGGCCGCTATGTTAACGACGCTGGCGAAGAGGAAGGCGACATTATCCCCGGAACCCAAGCAGAAGACTTTTCCATTGAAATGGAAGAGGGTCGTTTCGTGCCCGGCTTTATCGAAGGTTTCATTGGCATGAAGCCCGAAGAAACCAAAAAATTTGTTGTTACTTTCCCCGAAGAGTACGGCAATGAAGAAATGGCCGGCAAAGCAGTTTCTTTTACCGCCACCCTCAAGGAGCTAAAAGAACGGGAACTCCCAGAATTAGACGATGAGTTCGCCTCTGAAATTACAGACGAAGAATTTGAAACCCTCGATGCTTGGAAAGCCAGCCTCGAAGAGCAATTCAAAGAAAATGCGGAAATCACAACCAAAAATAGCGTGCGCCAGCAAATGCTTACGCTCCTCAGTGAAAATAATGAGGTAGATCTACCCGAAGTTAGCGTCAATGAAGAAATCACAGCTGTATTAACCCAGCAAATGATGGAATTTAGCCGCATGGGCATTGACGTTAATCGTATTTTTACAAAGGATATGATTCCGCAGCTACGGGAAAATGCACGCCCTGAAGCAGAGCAACGTCTCGGTAATTCTTTAATCCTCACAGAAATTGCGAAGGTCGAAAAGATCGAAGCCGACGAGGAAAAGTTCAATACTCGTCTTGAGGAAGCGAAAGCTGAGTTTGAACAAGAATATGATGAAGAGCGCCTGAAGGAAGCCATTACAGAAGAGCTTGTTATGGAAGCAACCCTCGACTGGCTCCAAGAGCAATCTGACATCGAGTTTGTTCCGGCTGGTACCCTAGAGCCTGAAGCTGAGGACGAGGAGGAATCCACTTCTGAAGAAGAGTAATTTCTCTAGGCTTAGATAAGTCAAAAATTAGTGATTAGGGGATTCAATTGGGTTTGAGTCCCTTTTTTATAGCCAAGGTGAGCAAGATTAGTGCATAAACCTTGGGGTTCAACAGTCGGAAATTTTTCAAACGGTTTTGTTTATAGTCAAAGGCGATAAGTTTAAGACATTTGATCGGCTTTAAAGCCTTATTTTGTAAGGGCTTAACATGTTTATTGGTTCAACTTCAGGAACGGTGAAAACGAGTTAATAGGAATGAAATCGTGGCAAAGCAACAGTCATGGAAAGGTTCAAACCCCTACCAATCTTGCTGACCACGACTATACTTCGCTAGAATTTCGCAAATTCTCAATTTTGTCGTCCTAAACTTATTTTGGCTTTAATGTATGATTTGCCGAAAAAGTGGCGATCGCCCTGTGATGACATAGCAATGTCCTAGGACATTTTTGCCTGTAAATTAGGTTGAATCGGCAACCCAAATGAAGCATGGGAACAAAGGGCTCGGTAGAGTCCCTCCAGTTGAGCAATATTATTGGTCAAGGTATATCGTTCAAGCACACGTTCCCTCGCCTTACGGCCTAGTAATTTTACGAATTCCGGCTGATCCCGTAGCAAAGGTAATAACGTTTTAAGTTGGCCTGTTACCCCCTGGGTATCGAGAACGATGCCAGCACCATAATTTAAAACCTCACCATCAGCGCCGGCATCCGTAGCAACACAAGCCAATCCGCAGGCCATCCCCTCTAGTAGAGACAAAGATAAGCCCTCCACAAGGGAAGGTAAAACAAACACATCGGCGGACTGTAATATCTGGATTCGTCGTGTTTCATCACCAATAAAACCGAGCCAAACAATGCCTAAATCTTCGTTATACAGAAGTTCTAAAGAGGACTTTAAGGGGCCATCACCGATAATGAGGAGCTTACAATCGTCACCCATTTTGGCGAGTCGCCATGCCTTTAGGAGGGCTTCAACATTCTTTTCGGGCGCAATTCTCCCTTGGTAAACAAATAGCCGCTTAGCACTAATGTTTTGGTCTACAGAGCTATGGGCAGGAGAATATTTAACTTGATCAACGCCATTGGGAATTATTTTGACAGTTCCCGGAGGCACTCCCAATTTAACTAACATATCCTTCTGGATTTCAGAAAAAACGATGACTTGATCGTAATTTGCTAAGCAGGGGGCATAGAGTTGGTAGGTTAGATACTGGGTGCTGGATTTTAGGTTACGGAGCTTGCTGTCAAAGGGCGGGTGAAATGTGGCAACTAAAGGAATTTTTAATTCGCGACAAATATCTGGTAAGCGAAAATCCAAGGGGGATAAAGTCAAGGAGGCATGGACCAAATCCGGCTGAAATTCCCGCAGCGCTCCCATTAAAACATGGCTAGATTTAGGGCTTGGGATGGTATAAATCTGGGATTTGTAGAGGAATGGTAAAAATACTTCTGGACAGTCGCGCCATTTTTGATCACATTCTTCCTGCTGGGCAAAATGCAAAAAACTAACTTGATAGCCCCGGTCGAGGAGATGGTTTGTGATTTCTCTGCCATAGGTGACGTTGCCACAAAAGGGGGATTTTTTACCAAGCCAAGCGATGTGCATGTAGACGCATCCAGAGATTGTTTACGTTTTGACTGAAATATACCAGTTCATCATTCCGCCGGCGATCGCCAACCCCGATAGTCCGAGTAAAACAGGCTGCAACCCAAAGAATGTTTCTGCCACACCAGCAAGCGCGAGGGGCAGAGATAGAGCAATATTAACAGCATTATTCTGCAAACCGAATACTTTACCGCGCATTACAGGGGGGGTTTCCCCTTGAATAGTGGTCTGCATCGGAATACCAATCAGAGCCGCAAAAATACCTAAGCTGCCGACGCTAAACAATGTCAAGGGGAGATTATAGGTTGAAAAGGAGAGAGCAATCAGGGCGATCGCCATCCCGAAAGATCCCCACAAACTGAGCAGTCGATAGGACAAATTTTCACCCCAGTTGCCTAGGAAAAAAGCACCAATCGCCATCCCCACACCACCAGCAGCCAATAAAAAACCAAACTGTTCTGCCTTTAAGCTCGGAATCTGAGCCGCAAGACTCACCGCTAAAACAGCCAGCGCCGCAAACACACTAAACAAAATCACGAGCTGAATCAGGGCATTACGCACCTGCTCATTTTTCTGGAGATACCGAATACCTTCTTTAATATCAGCCCACACATGTGGTTGTTGTAACTGCACATCTTCAAGTTTTTCATCGGTTTTGAGGGCAATAAGCAAGAGCCCAGCGATCCCGTAGGCTCCCCCCACCAATAATTCTTTGCCAAACGACCAATCTAAGCCAATGGCGATTAGCAACTTATCGGTCAGCCCCAAAAGCGGTTCTCCCACTGCAAAACCAACGATCACCAACACCATCATGGTGGTGGTGTAGAGGGAATTTGCCGCCAATAAATTTTTATTTTTAACAATCAGTGGTAAGACAGCCTGTTCCGCTGGCGCAAAAAACTGAGTAAGGGTGGACACCACAAAGGTAATTCCCAATAAAAACCAAAAGCCTAGGGGTAGACCAAAAACTTCATTTTTCACCTCTACCAACCAGAGAAATAGCGGCACACACAGGACAAAGAGTCCCCGCAGTAAATTTGAAATGACCAACACTCGCTTCTTTGACCAGCGATCTACGTAAACACCTGCAATGGAACCGAATAAAATTGCCGGCACGGTAAAGGCGATCATAATCGCCGATACCCAACCGCTAATACTTTGATCAACTGCCTGAAAGTTACTGGCAACCAAAGCGATCATTAAAACGAGATAAATCTTATCGGCAAGTTGTGAAAAAATTTGACCACTCCACAACACCAAAAACCGAGGGTTTTTAAGGACTGGCATGAAACCATCAATTGTCTGTGCCGTTGTTGCCGAGGATTGATTTTTTGTATCTTCTGGGAGGGGTAATTCTGTTTCCGTTGGCATTGGCTCGGCTTACTTCAAAACAAGTCCATATATCAGTATAAAACTTGCGATCCCATGGTGGGGAAACAATCTCAGCATCAATTGCTTTCTGCTATGTTATCTGGCTTTATCGGAAAAAAAGGCTTTAGTGGTGATGACCGCCATAAGCGCCATGCTCTGGAAAAAAAGGTACGACTTCGTGGCTGATTTCAACGTCTAAGTTTTGCAGCATCGTTTCTAAGACGTGGTCGGGCGCAAATCGTAAGTAGTGAAGATTTACCTCTAGGGGCACATGGCGATTACCGAGGTGATAGGCGGCTTTGAGGAGGGCGAGGCGATCGCCTGATGTGACTGTGACCACGGGTTCGGCTTGAGCCAACACTTGAACTGTTAGGTCTTTTTTTTCGGTTTGCAAATAGTCTTGGGCATGAAGATGGGCATTGCGAGACAGTTGTACATGGATCACTTTACCGTCGGCTAACTCGATACGTTGGCGCGGCTTGGCGCGTTGCTCAGCAGTCAAGGCTAAGGTGAAGTCGATATTGACGTTGGCATCGTTTGTTTTTTGGGTCAGAATAATTGCTGTGTCGGCCATAAAGTTTGAGTCCTATTGGTTGGGATAGTTTTGGGAAGTCTCGGCTACATATCGCGGCGATCGCCCACGGTCAAATTATTGTGATTATCAATCGTTTTCCCGTTCAGTAGCGTCTTCCGCGAGTCTAGTTTCCTCTGCCGCCATCAGTTGCCGAACAATTCCTTGAATTTCTTCATGGCGACTGATTCCTTCAAAAGTGTAGCGGTCATAATTTTGACCCACAATTTGAGTTTTAATATTTTCGACTCGCTCCTCAATGCCCGGATGAGTGGATAGCCATGTTGGTGGCACATCCCGCCCTTCGTCATTACCCAATGTCACCGTTAAGTTGTACAAACCATCGGCAGCGTAGGGACTAGCGGCTAAAATTTGTGTGCCTAGGGCATCAGCTTGCCGCTCCATCTCGCGACTATGGTTCATAACAATTAGGCTGCCAGCAATGCGCCCAAAGGGTAAAGTGCTTGTAATATTTGCGGTTAAATTACCTTCTGTGACTAACTGAAATCCATGGGATAAAGCCGCATGGGCGATCTCATGGGACAATAACCCTGCTAATTCAGCCTCGGAACGTGCCGCAAGGATCGCGCCAGCATAAAGGAAAATCTTGCCGCCGGGTAGGGCAAAAGCGTTAAGTTCTTCATTGAGAATCACATAAAATTCGTAGTTAAATCGATCTTGACCCACGAAAGTCGTGAGGCGATCGCCCATTTCTCGGACATAGGTTAGCACCGTCTCATCCTCAAGCATCGGCGCAACCTCCTGAATATTTTCACTAATCCGATTACCAACAGCTTCCTCCCCCTGGAGCAACAGGACAGAACTCTCAAGGGCTGTAATGGGGCCGACAAGACTCCCCGTTAGGACGAAACCGACCGCCCCAGTAATGAAATTTGCAAAGGTATTACCGCGAATCTCTGCCCGTAAATCTGACTGATATTCTTCCCAATACTCATCTGCGAGAGCCGTAAACTCTTCCTGTTGGGGGTGTTCCGGATGTAACAGGGCAAACTGACGCGCCGCCAGGGAAGCCGCTAGCCATTGTTCCGTTTGGTGATAAAACTCAATGGCATAGGTCATCAACTCGGTGGAACGACCATAGCCGCTTAATGCATTACCGAGGGCTGCCGTTGCCCCTTCGACATTGTCTGCTGCTAGCAGTTGTTGAATTTGAACAATGCGTCCGGGAATGAAATGGGGAGATTCGGCCACTAGCAGGTCTAAAGAAATGAGCGTTTTTTGTGTTAGGCCTTGCTCTAAACCTTCTTGGGCATTACGCCAATACACCCGTCCACCGGGGGATAAGGCTGCTACATCACTGGTGGGCTCAAGAATTTCTCCCGTTGTCTGTTCATCAAAAGCGGGTTTCGCTGTGCGGTAATAGTGCCGGGCGGCTGCTTTATCTCCGCTAGTCCATAGGCGATCGCCAATGCGTAGCTGTTCTTTTGCAAGATCAACAGGGGGACGTTCCGGCTGCAAATCAGACTGATGACCCAGCGGTTCATAGGCAAAACTGACATAGGGTGTCATTAGGCCACAGACAAACCACAAACCAAGATGACCGACCGAAATAAATCGCTTTTGCAACAAACCTTGTGACTTAGCCATACCCAACAACAATTTATAAATTGCCCGAATGATGTGCCACCGTAAACCCAAAAGTTACAGCTGTTCTAATTTTGCCGTCAGAACCCGTGCAATGACTTGAAAATTTTGACAAAGTTTTGGCACTTGAACTGTCACAGATGACCAATTCGACTGTCTCGCATTATCTTCCAAAGCTTGGCATTGTTCAGCAAAGATTTTTGCCCGAAAAAGACGACTATTTGATTTGAGTGTATGGGCATTACGTTCAATTGTCTCTAGATCTTGAGACAGCAAACCATTTTGCATCTCCTGAAGTAGTTTTGGAGCATCCTCCAGAAATGACTTGAGGACATCCTTTAGGACTTCGACATCGTCGCTAACGATTTCCATGAGGTCATCTAGGCTAATTTCGGCAGCTAGTCGTGAATCATCAAACATTTCAACTTGTAAATAATTTTTGTTTGGATAAATCTATTGGTGCAGTTCGCTACCGTCTTGATCGGCGATCGCTTCTCAAATCTTGCCAAGTTCGTTAAATATCAGGGCAAAAGTTAAGCTCCCAAGAATCACCATGACATAAACTGCGACCCCGATCCTAGGAGATGACTCAGAAAAATAATTATGCCTTTGCTCCTAGGCCAGAAACAGTCCATGGCTCAGTTTTGATGCCTAAAAAAAACACCACAATTCCATTGATTTTCTTTGGTCATCGGGAATCTCTCTACCTAGTTGATGCAAAAAGTTGCTTTATCGATACAAAAAAACATCGAAAAGGATGATGTGTCGCTTTTAGCAAAGTCAAGAACTGTAATTAAAATTCACGTTTTACGTTACTTACAATGGTAATTCTACGGTATCAGGCAAGTCCTTCGGTAATATAGATTGGGCAATTTTTGGATACAAAGGTAATCGGTTCAAAATGAATGTATTAGTGGTAGGTAGTGGTGGAAGAGAACATGCGATCGCCTGGAAACTTCTCCAGTCACCCAACGTAAAGACGGTTATTTGTGCGCCGGGGAATGGCGGCACTGCCACGCTGAAGCATTGCCAAAATGTGGCGATCGCCGTCGATGATTTTACCGGAATCGCGCAAGCCTGTACTGATCACAAAGCTGATTTTGTTGTTGTGGGGCCAGAGGTTCCCCTCGCCATGGGCTTGGCTGATTTTCTCGCGGAGCGCTCGATTCCGGTTTTTGGCCCGAAAAAAGCAGGGGCGATGATTGAAGCGAGTAAGGCCTGGGCGAAGGCGCTGATGGATGAAGCAGGTGTTCCCACCGCAGCATCGGGCACATTCACCGATCCCCAAGCAGCCAAAGATTATATCCAGAAACAAGGTGCTCCCATTGTCGTCAAGGCCGATAGTCTTGCCGCCGGTAAAGGGGTGATCGTAGCCGACAGTCTAGGGGAGGCGATCGCCGCCGTCGATAAACTTTGGGAACAAGGCTATGACACCCTTGTGGTGGAAGAATTTCTCCTTGGCCAAGAAGTTTCAGTACTAGCACTCTGCGATGGCAAAACCATCCGACCTCTCCTACCCTCCCAAGACCACAAACAAATTGGCGAAGGAGATACCGGCGAAAATACTGGCGGCATGGGCGTTTACGCCCCGACTCCCCTCGCACCACCTGAGGTGATGGCACAAGTGCAAACCGAAGTACTTGAGGCCACCTTAAAAACCCTCCAAGCCCGGAGCATTGACTATCGCGGCATTCTTTACGCGGGCTTAATGATTAGCCCTGAAGGGGTTGTCAAGGTACTCGAATTTAACTGTCGCTTTGGAGATCCAGAAACCCAAGCTGTCCTCCCCCTCCTTGAAACCCCCCTCGATGAAGTTCTCTTAGCTTGTATCAACCAAACCCTCAATGACCTGCCCCCGCTCCAGTGGTATGACGGTAGTGCCGTCTGTGTCGTTGCGGCCTCGGCTGGTTATCCTGGCCCCTACGACAAAGGCAAAGCCATCACAGGTTTAAAAGAAGCAGAAAGTCTTAAGGCGACAATCTTCCATGCTGGGACAAAATTAGAAGGAGAAACCCTTGTAACGAATGGTGGACGCGTCCTTGGTGTCACCTGCCTTGGTAAAACATTCGATGAGGCGATCGCCAACGTTTACGATGCCATGCCATCCATCAAATTTGACGGTATATACTATCGGCGGGATATCGGACATCGCCTCAAAAAGGCATAGTTTGCAACAAAACGTTACATTGTATTTAATATAAATAACAACATTTTCTAAAAAGTACCTTGCTAACCCTCATCACCAAACTCCGCGATATCATTTCCCGCTGGTGGTCAGAATTTACCCTTCAGACCAAACTTATGGCGGCAGCAACCCTTGCCGTATCGCTGCTGATGAGCGGGTTTACCTTTTGGGCAGTCAACTCCATCCAGCAGGATGCCAAGCTTAATGACACTCGTTTTGGGAGTGATTTAGGGCTGCTCCTTGAAGCCAATGTTTCACCCCTAGTCGCATCAGGGAACGTTAACGAACTAGCAGGCTTTACAAGGCGGTTTTATAACAACACAGAAAGTGTCCGCTACTTAATTTATGCCAATGTCGATGGCGATATTTTCTATGGCATTCCCTATTCCGAGGCAGAAATTCAAAATAGCCTGACCATTTCCCGCCGTATCACACCGCCAGAAGGTTACGATCCGGCAAGCCATCGACCAATCTCCAAACAGCATACGACTCCCAATGGGGAAGTTACAGATGTTTTTGTACCGCTGCACCAAAATGACGAGTACTTAGGTATTTTGGTGGTCGGCATTAATCCAAACGCCACGGTTGTGGCCTCTTCAAACCTCACCCGCGATGTCACCCTTGCTGTCTTTGTCTTTATTTGGGTGATGGTCATCCTCGGAGGCGTATTTAATGCTTTAACCATTACCCGTCCGATTAAAGAGCTATTGGACGGCGTTAAAAATATTGCCACGGGAAATTTTCAGCAGCGCATTGATCTTCCCTTCGGCGGTGAATTAGGTGAATTAATCACGAATTTTAACGAGATGGCAGAACGTCTCGAAAGTTATCAAGAACAGAATATTGACGAACTAACGTCAGAAAAAGCCAAGCTCGAAACCCTCGTCACAACGATCGCCGACGGTGCAGTGCTCCTTGATACGAGTCTTAAGGTTATTTTGGTTAACCCCACTGCTAAAAGAATTTTCGAATGGGATGATCAGGCGATCGCCGAAGGGATTGTCCTGCACCACTTGCCAGCATCCGTTACCACTCAAATCACCAAGCCCCTCTATCAACTAGCCGCCGGGGAAGATCCCCATTCCGATTTCGCCATCGAGCACCATGCCATTCCCCAAGACGGTTCCGAAAATATTCGAGGCAACGAATTTAAAGTAACCCTCGACGATTTAGGGTCAGGCATTGATCCGAAAACGGTACGGATTTTATTGACCGAAGTGATTGACCAAACAAAAGGCAACGTGCGAGGCATTGCCATGACAGTCCAAGACATCACCAAAGAAGCAGAACTCAACAAAGCCAAAAGTCAGTTCATTAGCAACGTCTCCCACGAACTACGCACCCCTTTATTTAATATCAAATCTTTCATTGAGACCCTCCACGAATACGGCGAAGACCTATCTGAAACTGAAAAGCAAGAATTTCTAGAAACAGCCAATCACGAAACGGATCGCCTCACACGTTTAGTCAATGATGTCCTTGATTTATCTCGCCTCGAATCTTCCCGTATTTACAATTTAGAAGCCGTTGATATTGTGCAACCGATTGAGCAAACCTTGCGTACTTATCAACTCAACGCCCGGGATCAAGAAATCGAATTAAGCTATGACGTTGATCCTGATTTACCCCAAGTTTTAGGACATTACGATTTACTGTTGCAAGTTCTCACCAATTTAGTCGGTAACTCCCTTAAATTCACCAAGGCAGGGGGCAAAGTGATTATCCATGCCTATACCCTTGAACCATCTAGTGAAACTATTAGAATTGAAATTTCTGATACAGGCATTGGCATTGATCCAGAAGACCAAGAGGCTATTTTTGAGCGTTTCTTTAGGGTTGAAAATCGCGTTCATACCCTTGAGGGAACTGGTTTAGGTCTATCGATTGTAAAAAATATTATTGATAAACATAACAGCCGTATTCACCTCATTAGCGAAGTTGGTATTGGTACGACTTTTTGGTTTGAGTTATCGGCGGTAAAAACAGAATTTTCAGAGCCAGAAGCGGGAGTCACCTTACCGTCAGACAAAATTGATTTAACGGTTTCTTGAGTAGGATTTTATTTTTTTCTATTTTTAGTAATAGTTTATTTTTAGACTAAACATCGTTGTTTGACGAGCTGAATAATATTAAATATTTCCTGTTTGTAGGTGATTTGTGTTTGATCCATTTTACGCAAATATTCTAGCCAGAGGCGATCACCTAAATTAATACACTTCAAGAATTCAACAATCACTAGATAACCTTGGGCATAGCGATCATCTTGAAAACAATCATTAATATATTGAAAAAGTTGGCGGGCGATCGCCTCCTGTGCCCGGAGAATTTCTTGATAAGAATAACAAGCATGTTTTATGACGATAACTTGCAGAAAAGAAGGCGATAATTGCCCCTTATTGTTAAACAGCTGACCAATCTCTTCACTCAGGTCAATATTACAAATACAACGTGGCACATAGTACCAACGAAAATAGCCATGGGATAGTCGTCGAAATAGCTCCCACAAAGCAGATTGCGCTAACTCAGGTTTAATGCCGCCACTTTTTTGCCACAAATATTTTCGAAAGATTGTTGAGCCAAAATTTAAAGGATTTTGATAGAGGAAATGATATTTAAACGTATTCGCAACAACTCCTTCCGGCTCTAAAATTGGCGATTTTTCTAATACTTGTTGATTCTCTTTTAAGCGATTAAAACGCCCAGAAATCAAGGCCACATCGGGACAGTCTTTCAGCACTGCTGTAAATTCGAAAAAAGCCGATTTTGTTAGCTGATTATCGGTGGGAGATAAATAAATCCATTCACCATTAGCGACACAAACAGCTTGATTCAAGGCTCGATTAAAGGCTATGGGATAATCCAGATCCGGTGCTCTTTGGTAAGCAAAAGAATAAGGCGATCGCACAATCACTTCTCGATAATCTTCCAAAAGCTGTTGCCACAATCTTTTATAGTCCACCCTATTAGCAAGGGGCGGTAAGACGAGTAACACTTCGGTTCTACATCGATGACCTTGTCTCAACAAACTTTGCAACCAAGTTTCTGACTTTTTTAGGCAGGGTTGAAATAAAGCAACAATCGTAAACTCAACTTGCTTATCTGCCGCCAAACAATGGGGAGTCAACATTTATAAACTTGGAAATATAAACTTGGGAAAAGAGGTAGTTTTATTTACCCAAAAATCACTGGCGCTTCAGGAAAAGCTGTGTGAAATAGTAAACACCCTCTTCGTTTTTAACCACGCCGATACCGGTCAAATCGTAATCGCCAATAATATTTTCGTGGTGACCGGGACTGTCAATCCAGCCTTCTACGGCAGTCGTTGCGAGGTCATCGTAGCCTTGGAGCAGTGCTAGATTTTCACCCACGGTGGCGTATTTTAAAGCTTTTTTTTCAAGATTTTCTGCCCGCTCATCAAATCCATCATGGGAAAATTCTGCGGCTCCAGAGGCCATTTTTGCACTAAATTTTCGCGACTCCTCGGTAATACGATAGTCCAGTGTTAGGGGCTCTAAGCCACGGCTTTGGCGGTAGGTATTAATTTGTGCGTGAATTTCTGTTTCAATTTGCTCTGTCGAAGGTTTTGGAGCCCGGGCAACGGGAGATGGGGGCTGGGGAGCGGAAACGACTGGCGGTGGTGTGGGCTGTTGGGGCGTTTGGGATGGCTCACTTTGATTTAGTGCAATGCGGCTTCCAAAAAAGATGATTAATGGAATAAAAAGCCGTAATAGCCGAGATGGTCTCATAGTCTAAATGCTCGTCAACCTGAAGGACAAACCTAAAAAGAATTACTAGAATTGCTTTTTCTATTGTAGAAATTTGGTTTTAAAAATAGGTGATTAATGGGTAATCGTCACTAACTCTTCAAGAAACTGGCGATCGCCGGACAATTTCCAGCTCCGGGTTTTCGTGATTTGATCGCCAACCACAGCCATGATGAGATAGGAATATTGAGACCAAGCAATACGGCGGTCATATTCTGAGGGAACGGCGGGATGATTGGGGTGGGAATGGTAAATGCCCACGATATCTGATGCTTTAGAACGAGCATACTTTTGGGCTCGCAGTAGTTCTATGGGGGCGATCGCAAAATGATTTAGACGAGAAGCTTCACTGACGACATTTTCTGGGTCAGGGTTATTTTCTATGGGAGGGGATGCCAGAAAATCAGGAGTCCAACTATTTGGGGTTAACCAAATCTCAGTCACCTGTGCTGAGTCGCCTAAACTCTTGCCTAATAATAAGCCACAACATTCTTCGGGATAACACTTTAAAGCGTGCTGGTGAAGTTGCTCTAGGTGTAGGGCAGTCAAGTGAAGCATTACAAGCTCTAGCTTATGGGCGGAAAATAGAGTCGGATCTAGCCATGGATACAGCCATATACATCATGTTTTGCCGTTCACTCTGGGGAAAACTGAGGGTATGGATCATGTTGTCTTGGGACCACATCATTGTGGCAAAGGAGTCAGCAGCTTGGGGGCGATCGCTATCGACAACATAACCGAAAAGACCATCTTTGAGGGTCAGCCGTGCACCTTGGTTTTGATGGCGGTTTAGTTCTGCCTGTGCTGCTTGGTTGTTAGCGTTTTCTGTGACAAAGCTACCGAGCAAACAGGGTTGATTACTTTCTGTGCAGGAATGCAAACTTAAGGTGAGGCGGCTCGGATTTTGGCTGACAAAGACTCGCACAGTAAAATTTTCGATGCTTTGTTCTTCGGCTGCGCTTAACAAGATCTGCTCAGGTAAGCGTAACGACAAGCCAATGGGAATCTGTTCGCGAATTGTCTGTTTGTAGGGGTCAAAGATTGAGTCTGCCCGTACAGGATTAATGGGCAACGCTGTGGCGATCGCCAGCAAAGATAAAGCAGAACACCGTCGCAACAATCGAGACCAGTACATCATGGACAACAAAGAAAAGAGAGGTTGGCACAATAATAACGAAAATCCCCCTCCAACGTTAAATTTTCAGAGAGAGATTTATCAATATTTTCCGCAGGCAAAAGAATTAAAATCCCATGGATTTTGCAACGGCTTCTAGCTCAGCAGGAATACCTGTTTTGCCTTTACTAAGGCTATGGGCGATCGCCGAATCAGGATCCTTTAAACCATTACCCGTCAAAACACAAACAACCTTTGCCCCAGCAGGCACTTGATCCTTTACCTTCAGCAAACCAGCCACAGAAGCCGCACTCGCAGGCTCACAAAAAATCCCTTCGTTAGACCCCAGCTTGCGGTAAGCTTCGACAATATCTTCGTCCGTTACAGCGTTAAATTCTCCTTGACTGGCAGCCCGAACCCCTTGAGCTTTATCCCAATTCACCGGGTTACCAATACGAATCGCTGTCGCTAAGGTTTCTGGATTCTTCACAGGCGAACCTTGGATAAAGGGTGCAGCGCCAGATGCTTGGAAACCCATCATCTTCGGTAGTTTTGTTGTTTTATTCAGCTCATGATATTCACAAAAACCCATCCAGTAGGCAGTGATATTCCCCGCGTTACCAACCGGAATACAGAGCCAATCAGGAGCATCACCGAGATTATCGACAACTTCAAAAGCTGCTGTTTTTTGTCCCTGTAAACGGAAGGGATTAACCGAATTTACGAGGGTCACAGGGTAATTTTCAGACATTTGACGCACAATGGTCAGGGCATCATCGAAATTCCCTTCAATGGCAATCACCTCAGCGCCATAGAGAAGAGCTTGGGCTAATTTGCCTAGGGCAACATAACCATCGGGAATTAAGACAAAAGCCCGCAATCCGGCACGACGAGCATAGGCAGCAGCAGCAGCGGAAGTATTACCCGTACTGGCGCAAATCACCGCTTCCGCCCCAGCTTCCTTCGCTTTCGTAATGGCCATGGTCATGCCACGGTCTTTAAAGCTACCGGTCGGATTTAGACCATCATATTTTGCATAAACTTGAACATCGCGCCCAATCTCCGCCGCAATACTTGGAATGGGAATGAGGGGGGTATTGCCTTCGAGTAGCGTCACAACTGGTGTGCTCTCGGTAACGGGCAGATATTGACGATAGGCTTCAATCAAACCGGGCCATTGAGCGGCGGGCTGTGTCGGAAATACTTGGTTGCTCAAATTTAATGCTGGAGTACTAAGAACCACAATTTTATTCTTAAAGTGTATTCAATCAGACGAAATCTCCCTAAAGGTTAACAGCAAGGGGTTCTTTGCCGCCAGCGAAATGGCGATCGCCTGATATTTATTTATTTTTGGTTAATGACAAAGTCCGTAGAAAATGGTGGGTTTAAATTAATAATGTGGCACTAACGGTCACATCAAATTCTTCTTCAAAAATTGCTTTTTTGTACTGTAAACTCCACAATTCCAGCTCACAGGAGTCATCACTATGGGTGGGGATTAACTTTAACGTTACATGTTTTTGGTCAGGCTCATAAACGGAATCTACATGGGCGATCGCCCCAATTTGCCGACGATCTAATGCCACCGCGAGACGCATAATCGCACTCAGCTCACTCACCATTTGCCGTTGACGTTTGTGAATAAGATTTTGATAATTTGTATGTTTCTTTTTAGGCTTACTTTTACGGTGATAGCGGGCAAGATTGGCGACAATTTCCACTTGGGTCTCGTTAAAGCCCAGCAATTCAGCATGTCGAATTAGATAGTAAGAATGTTTGTGGTGGGCGGAGTGACTGATGTACAGACCACAATTATGCAAGATAGCCGCAGCCCACAGCATTTCCCGGGCTTCAGTATCCCAATTGTGTAAAACGCCTTGCAGTTGATCAAAAATCTGTAACGAAAATTTTGCGGTTCGCTGGCAACAATCCATATTGACACGGTACTTTTTGGCGATCGCCATGATGCTCCGTTCCCGAATCGAACTTTGGTAGGACAACCGACTTTCAATAAAGCCATGGGACAACATCCAGTCAACGATAACCCCTTCCCGTAGCGCCCGCTCACAAAGCATAATCTCTGAAACACCGAGCAAATCCATCGCCTCCCGTAGGATAATCGCACCAGCTAAAATAATTTCCGCACGCTTTTCGGACATGCCCGGCAAATCTGACCGCTCCTCATAATCCAGTTTCCGCATTTGTTTAATGAGGCGATCCAAATTTTTCAAGGTAAAGGAATAGCCATGCAATGGATTTGGCGTTGACCCAAGTTCTGCCATTGCGAGCATTTCCGCTAGGGTCTCAATTGTGCCCGAAGTACCAATCATTTTGACGGCTTCACCCGGCTTAATATATTCCCGTAATTCTTCAATGGGGCGCTCTAATCTGCCACGAATATAGGCCTGTAAAGTAATAAATTCTCGGTCTGTAATGGGATCCGAAGAGACAAAATCTTGGGTTAAACGGACAGCCCCCACTTTCGTACTACTCAGAAAACGTGCTTCGTGGGTTTCCACCAAACTAATTTCCGTAGAGCCACCACCGATGTCAATAAGCAGATGGGGCTGCTGGTTAAAATCAACAGCGGAGAGGACACCAAGGTAAATCCGTCGAGCTTCTTCTTGACCAGAAATTAAATCAACATCTAAATTCAATTCTGTTTTGATGCGCTGGAGAAAGTCTCGACCATTGGGTGCTTCACGCATGGCACTGGTAGCCACAGCAACTAATGAATCCACCTGAAAACTATTGGCCAGGGCTTGGCAACGGCGTAGGGCTTTTAAAGAACGCTCCATTGCTTCATCGGTTAATCTGCCTGTATGGCGATCGCGGTGACCGAGCCGTACAATGTCTTTTTCCCGGGCAATAATCTCAAAAGCAGGCAAGCTCGGCTGAATTTTGACGATAACCATATGAATCGAGTTTGTCCCAATATCAATTGCCGCCAAGGTACAGTCCTCACCCTGCGCAAATTTCTTAAACTGCTGCGAATTTGCCCGGAGTTGATAAGTGGAAGTCGCCATAGGTTGTCATACAGTAGGTTGCTAATCTCTATTATTAGGGATTAACCTATGTTTTCGACCCTTTTCACCTATCTCTCCTGCTAAGTTTTATGGCGACAGAACCGACATGGCAAAAAATTATTCGTCTGCTGCGGTGGGATAAGCCTGCTGGTCGTCTTATTCTAATCATTCCGGCACTCTGGGCTGTTTTTTTAGCCGCCGATGCGCAACCCGATCCCCTACTTGTTGTCGTGATTATTCTCGGTGCCATCACCACCAGTGCTGCGGGCTGCGTGATTAATGACTTGTGGGATCGTGATATTGACCCCAAAGTGGAACGGACGAAAGTTCGCCCCCTTGCTGCTAAGGCTTTAACGGTCAAAGTGGGGATTGCCACGGCTTTTGTTTCGATGCTGACGGCGGCGGGTTTGGCTTTTTATTTTAATCCTTGGACAAATCCTTTAAGTTTTTGGCTTTGTGTTGGTGCTGTTCCGGTGATTGTTTGTTATCCCCTCGCTAAGCGTTTTTTTCCTGTGCCGCAATTGGTTTTGGCGATCGCCTGGGGTTTTGCAGTACTGATT
Organism: [Limnothrix rosea] IAM M-220; assembly: GCF_001904615.1. Taxonomy (NCBI): domain Bacteria; kingdom Bacillati; phylum Cyanobacteriota; class Cyanophyceae; order Chroococcales; family Geminocystaceae; genus Picosynechococcus; species [Limnothrix rosea] IAM M-220. Next base: position 3,596 of record NZ_MRBY01000011.1, on the reverse strand, counting down.
AGTTGGAGCGCGGTTACCAAAGATTTAAGTACGCCAACGTGGTTACTATGGGGCGCGACAGTACTTTGGACATTAGGCTTCGACACCATTTACGCCCTCTCAGATCGAGAAGATGATCTCAAAATTGGCATCAACTCCAGCGCCATTTTCTTTGGCAAATTTGCCCCTGAGGCAGTGGGTTTATTTTTTGCTGGTACAGCAATATGTCTCGCCATTCTTGGTCGCAACTTAGATTTAAATCTGACTATTTATGGAATTGCGTGGGCGATCGCCGTCGGCCTCTGGTTTTACCAATACTGGCAACTACGACGCAACCATATACCCCGCTTTAAATACGGCCAAATGTTCGAACAAAATGTCACCATTGGCTTCATCTTATTAGCCGGTATGATTCTCGGTTCCCTACTTACAACACCCTGACACGCGATACCATCACAACCTTGCCAAACAACCTAGTTTGATAACCATAAAACTCAACTTTTAACGATCGCTCCTCTTTCGTCACCCCACGAAATGTCACCAGTAATTGAGACTGCACCCCTTCCAAACACTGCGCCACCTTTTTCGCAAAAATATCTTGGTGAGTATCCGCCACTAAACTAAAAAATGAATCCAGTTGAACCAATTCGTCCGGCTCATAATTAAACAACTCAGCCAAACGCGGATCAGCCGAAATTAACTTACCCCCCTCCGACAAAATAAACTGACTAATTCCTTTAAACTCTTCCTGACTACCCATATCAAGCTTTGTTGCCTTGGAATCAAGCACTGCCTTCGGCGCTGACGAAATCTGCACACGCAGCAGATCTAAAACCATCCCCAACTTCACGGCGCAAAGCTCTACCAACTGAACCTTCTCCAGATCAAAAAAACCAATCTCCGAATGCATTAATGTGGCGATCGCCAACAAATGAGTCCCCCGAATAATCGGCACACAAAGAATCGATTTCGCCACATAAGGTTGATAAGGCAACTCAAGCCAACGCTCATCCGTTTCCGTATTCTCAATAACCCCAGTTTTTCTCTGACGATAAACCCAACCAGCCAACCCACCTTCTAAAACCTGACCAACAACCGTTTCCTTCTGCTCCCGAATAGCAATACCCCGCGCCAAAATACTTTCCGTCACATAACCCTGATCATCCAGCCAAAATAGACTACTCTCCTCAGCAAACGTCAACTTCGCAAGCCCCTCTAAAGTCTGACGCAACATCGAGCGCAACAATAACTTCCCCGAAGACCTCGTTACCATCGACAGAAAAGTAAGCATTAGACCATCCTGTAATTCACAAGACCGCTGCAACCTTTCAAAATAAGCAGAATCGCCAGAAATATTAGACTCTAAATTCATTAGCCAGAGTAGCCCCAAGAACTACAGATCGATTATACGTTTCCCTAAAAAATCAGATGCAGCAACCTCATCCACAGGAGGCGAGAACAAATAACCCTGAATAGACTCACAACCCAGCGATTGCAACTTCACCAACTGCTCCTTAGTCTCTACCCCCTCAGCAATCACACTCAAACCAATCGCATGAGACAAAGTAATAATTGACTGAACAATGGCCAAATTTTTATTATCCTCATCCCTCTGAATTTTTTGAATAAAAGACCGATCAATCTTCAGCGTATCAATAGGTAACCGTTGCAAATAACTTAAAGAAGAATAACCAGTACCAAAATCATCCAAACTAATCCCAAACCCACAATTTCGTAGATGCTTTAAAACACTAATCGCATCATAATCCTCTTCTAAAAGAACACTTTCAGTAATTTCCAATTTAATCATCCGAGGATCAACATTAATTCGTGACAACAAACGATTAATAATAGGAATTAGATCTGGTGCCATCAACTGTTTACCAGATAAATTAATACTAAGCTTAAAACCAGTCAAATCCTTTCCTTGCCATTGCCATTTTGCTAACTGCTTAAACGCCAACTCAAAAATCATTTCACCTAAACTCAAAATCAAACCAGTCTCCTCCGCAACCGGAATCAAAAGATGTGGACCAATTAAACCTTTCGTGGGGTGATTCCATCGCAATAAAGCTTCAAAACCTTCAATCTTAGAAGCACTCAAATTAACAATCGGTTGATAAAACAGACAAAATTGTTTTTCAAAAATTCCAGAGCGCAGTTCCGTCTCCAACTTAAGACGATTTGAAGCAGCCAATCTCAAAGACTTATCAAAAACTTCATAACAAGCTCGTCCTTTCTCCTTCGCCTTATACATAGTGGCATCAGCATCCCGCAGAATATCTTCCGGCTTATCATTCTGATAATCACATAAAGTAATTCCAATACTGGCACTGACAAATATACGATTACCATCAATATCAAAATAATCGCGGAGTCTATGTTGTATCTTATTAGCAACCTGAATCGCGACACTAAAATCAGAAATATTATCCAATAAAACCGTAAATTCATCCCCCCCAAAACGAGCAATTGTATTTTTTCCACCTATCTCTTCTTGTAACCTTTGGGCAATCTCAATTAACAACTTATCACCCAGTAAATGACCCAAACTATCATTAATTATTTTAAATCTATCAACATCAAGAAAAAGCACAGCATACTGATAATCCCGTGATTTCTTACTGCAGGCGATCGCCGCTTTCAAGCGATCAGTAAAAAGAGTACGATTAGGTAACTGCGTTAGCGGATCATGAAGAGCATCATGAATTAGCTGTCTCTCCATACTTTTTCGATCAGTAATGTCAAGAAGTTGATACTGACAATTAACCGGATCATCAAATTCATCAAAAACAATAACCGCTTTTAAAATGACATCAATTTGTCGATTATTTTTAGTTTCACATTGAAGTTCAATTTGAAATTCCGATTCATTATTTTCAAACAGCTTTTCCACAAAAAGCAACTCACTTTCTGAAGTGTCATTAGCATGAAATACATCAAAAATTCTACTAGATAATATTTCAGATGACTTATATTCCAAAATCTCACAAAAAGCCGGATTAACTTGTTCAAATTCTCCCTTAAGATTAGTGACAGCGATACCAATCGGAGCTTGCTCAAAAATCAACTTAAAGTGCTCCTCACTTTTATGCAAACTTTTTTCTGTTTTTTTTCTTTGCGTAATATCCTCTGCAATCCCAACAAAACGATATACCTTATCGTTATTATCTCTAACAGGAAAAGCCTGCACTCGAACCCAACAAATTGATTGATCAGGGCGAATAATCCTGTACTCTTCTTGAAACTCTTCACCAGTTCTAAACTGCGTCTCTAAAGTTCCCATCGCACGGGAACAATCATCAGGATGTATAGCTAGCAACCACGATTGAGGTTCCAAATATAAACTTTCACAGCTCCTTCCCCAAACTTTTTCATACGCCGGACTAACATAAAAGATTTTATCCGTATCAGAATCTATCAAAAAAAATACTTCTTTGATGCTATCTGTAATCTGTCTAAAATTTTCTTGCTCCCTCTGCAAATGCTCAATTCGACACTCCAATTCAGCAACCCTTAAATCCTTAGACAGAGAATCAGACATAATAATTTTACGGTCACAAAAAAGACTGATATAAATATAGCGAAGGAGAGGAGAAAAACAAATAAACTCCCTA
>NZ_MRBY01000010.1 GCF_001904615.1 [Limnothrix rosea] IAM M-220 | reverse complement strand
TTTAAGGATAGTTGCGAGGGTTATGGCAGTTTGGTCTGTCCAGGTGGCGATCGCCCAACTGTCTCCATTACCAACGCCTTGATTGACCGCCATGAGATTTTTATGGAGATGTCCCCAACTCGGTTCCCGCACTGAGCGATTTTGCCAAATTTCCCAGCGCGTTTCGGTATTTTCTGCCCGCACGACAAACCAGCAATGTACGGCAATCCAGCCGATTTTTGGGATTTTTGCTGCTCTCAATTCCACAGTAGTCATCGACAATCGTAAAAATCTGTTTCGGTACAAACATAATCTAAGCTGATGTCCCAAGGGTCTGTGGGCAACGTTTCAGCGAGACAACGGTTAAACACAATGCCAATGGTTGTAATTTTTTGGGTCAAAGTTTGAAAAAATCGATCATAGAAGCCACCGCCATAGCCGAGGCGATCGCCTGTTTTCGTGCAGGCCACAGCAGGAACGAGCATAAGATCAATGGTTTCTAAATCCAGTAAAGGTAAATCGGGGTGAGGTTCGGTGATGCCAAACTGACCGGAGATGAGGCGATCGCCCAATTGATACCGATGCCAAGCTAAATTTTGACCCACACAACGGGGCAACCCCCAGTTTTTTTGCGCCTGTAGGTGAAATAGCAGACTTAAATCCGGTTCATTACGATAGGTACAGTAACTCAGAATAGTTTTGGCATTCTGGAAAAATGGCTGTGGAGAAAGGCGTAGGCAAAGCTGATCACTACAATTTCGCCAATCCATTTCGGGCAGCGATCGCCGTTCCGAGAGAAAATATTTACGGAGGTCAGATTTTGAAGGGTTCATGCTCTAGGCTGTTCTGGCTCGCCCCATATTTGTGAGGAGATTTTGTCCATTATCGAGGCTCAGGTACACCAAAAATTATTACAACTCTCTCGGACAAATGAGGGGGATTTTTGGCAACATCATTTAACCTTAGCGCGATTAGTTGCAAGGGGTTTGCGGCTGAGGCGATCGGCCCTCATCCAGACAAGAACGGGGGTTGGGGATTCTGCCCTTAGCTATCTGACCCCGATTTTATTGAGCGATAAACCCGTTGTCTTAGTGACGCCGCCCAGTTTACAAACATGGCTGGTTGCGACGGAAATTCCTCGGTTACAGACTCAGCTAGCCACCCATCGGTCTGTTCAAATCATCACCAATCTCAGGCAAAAACCCGATGGCATTGCTCTGATCACACCGGATTTTTGGTTGGGCTCAATGCTCGGCGATCGCCCCGTGGCAACAGTTACGACCCTCCTCAATCCCGTTGATGATCTGTGGCAGTGGGTACAGGATCATATGCGATGCCGCTTACAACTGAGAGATTGGGAAACCCTACAACAGCAAAATCCCGCCCAGCAACATTTGATTCAAACCCAATATAACTATCTCAAAACAAATCTTTTGCGGCGATCGCCCAACCCATACCATTGCCATTTACTCTCACCAGACGAACAGACCCACTTAATAAAATGTCTGCAACTACCAAAACTGCCAGAACCTTGGCGGCAATTCCAGCAAACCCTCAGGCACGAAGCAGCCAAACCCCTATGTTGGGCAATGCTTAACCGTCAAGATCGTTCCTTCTCCATTAACGTGGCCCCCCAAAAAGTCTCGACGCTCCTCAAACCCCTCTGGGAAAAACAAGCCACCCTTTTTATCGGCGGCTTCCTCGATACCGAAAAAATTGCCCCCACATTCCGTGACCAAATCGGTTTAGACGATGACCTCACCTGTGTGAAATTCACGCCGCCTCGCCAACAACAGCAAACCCAAGTCTATCTCCCAGAAAAACGCCTGCCACTACCCAATACCCCAGAATTTCAAGGGGAACTTCTAACACAACTCCAACGTTTGGTGCGCCTCAGCCGTAATGTCAAACGCCCCATTGTCCTTCTCATTAACGATGTTCCCCTACAAGCGCAAATGGGGTCTGCCCTCGCCGCAGAGTTTGGTAGCACCGTCAAAGTCGAACAAACAAACCTCCAAGCCGATAGTATTTTGATCTGCGGTTGGGATTTTTGGCGCTCCCTCACAAATCCGCTGTTTTACGGCCAGAGCCTTGACTTTCCCCTACCCCAACTAATGGCGATCGCCACCCTACCCTTACCCTCCCTCGAAAACCCTTTAGTTGCCGGACGGGTCGCCCATTACAAAGCCCAACGTCAAGACTGGTTCCGACTCTATCTCTTACCCACCGCCCTACGAGAACTCCAACGCGCCATTTATCCCCTACACCAAGACCAAAGCCTGATTGCTATCCTCGACAATCGCATTAACCACCGCGCCTACGGTCAACAAATCCTCGATGCCATCCAGCCTTGCTCCTACTGTAGCTATCTCGATCCAAGCTGGTTTGGTTACTGGTGATTAACATCACAAAAATAACTTTGTCAAGTCACTTTAATATTTTGCAATAATCTGTTATGGTTAGTAATGTAAGCAAAGCAAGGAGATACCGATTATGGTTAGCCAATTTGAGTACACCCCGAACAAAAATCTATTTACCCCTGTAATTTTCCGCGAAGACTTCCAGGAGGCGACCATTAGCGCGACTCAAGCATGGTCTTTGTTTTTCTCTGCGGGTCAGGAGGAAAATCTCTTTGGGGAAAACCGCGAAATTGGTTGGTTTTACAACAATGTCATCTTCGCTAGTGTCATTCTTTTCGGTTTAGCGGCTGCATTATTCAGTGCACCTCTTTCTCTCTTGTTCTAAATCTAGAACTCGCAGAAAATTGAATCGCCCTAGGGCAACTAGACGTGATGGCAACAGAGTCGCGTCATGTGAGGAGGCAGCCGAGAGGCTGTCTTTTTGCTATGGTGACAAAGGCTTCGGGATAATGATTAGGACTTTGCATGGCTCCCCCAATCTACAAATCTGAGACTCCTTGGGAGAATGGTTTTCGTGAATATGATGAAATAATCGATGTGCGATCGCCGGGCGAGTTTGTGGCGGATCATATTCCGGGGGCAATTAATTTTCCGGTTTTAAGTGATGAAGAACGGGCAAAGGTCGGCACAATTTATAAACAAAATTCTCCCTTTGAGGCACGCAAAATTGGTGCAGCCTTAGTTTCGCGCAATATTTCCCATCATTTAGAGCAGTATTTTTTAAATAAGCCGAAAACCTACCATCCCCTAATTTATTGTTGGCGGGGCGGCCAGCGTTCCAATAGTTTTGCCCATATCCTGAACCAAATCGGCTGGCAAACCACATTAATCACCGGCGGCTATAAAACCTATCGTGCCCATGTGCGGCGATCGCTGGCAATCTTACCCAAAAAATATCATTTTAAAATTCTCTGTGGCTACACTGGCAGCGCCAAAACGTTTCTCTTAAACAAGATGAAAGAAGCGGGTTTGCAGGTAATCGACCTAGAGGCGATCGCCAACCATCGAGGCTCTTTATTAGGACAAGTATGGCGCGATAAACCGACATTACAACCATCCCAAAAATGGTTTGAATCCCAGTTATTACAACAACTACAGCCCTTAGACCCAGCCCAACCTGTATGGCTCGAGTCGGAAAGTAATGCCATTGGCAATGTCCATATCCCCGCAGCCTTTTGGCAGTCAATGGGGCGATCGCCCTGCTATGAAGTGGAGGTACCGACAGCAGAGCGGGTGCAATGGCTCCTGACGGAATATCCCCACCTCGTTAACAATCCCGACGAACTTAAACGACTACTACAATATTTAATTCCCACCCACAGCAAAAACAAGGTGATGTCGTGGTTTGAATTGATTGATGCCAATCGGTGGAGCGCCTTTGTCGAAGCCATCCTCACAGAACATTACGACCCCGCCTATCGGCGATCGCTGCCCTGCCACTATTCCGAACCAAAACACATTTTTAAATTACAAAACTTGCAAGCTGATTCCGTCAACCAATTTATCAACGAACTCAATAACCTCTTGGGCTAGCTCGACAGAAAAAAGCCATGATCCGCTCATTTAATCTGTCATAAGCACTCTAATTCACCTCAGAAATACAAAGATTTCTTAAGGCTATCCAGACAGTTGCTGACAATCTCCATAGAAGAACAAAAAACAACATTTATTGGCAAGAAAAACCTTTAGAAGAAGAAAAAGATACCGCCTCATTTTCACCTAAGTAACAAACTCAAAAAACAAGCATATCAGTATTTTCAACAGTTTTTAAGTAATTTTACAGAGCCCCAAAATAGAGCTTCATAAAATAAATTATTCTCTTTATCAACCCTTCTTTAAAGACTGTTGGAATTACGGATACAAGATCAAAGGCCAGCCCGTAATATTTAAAAGACAGAGGAAATGACTCGATTAATGTCTTGGGTACTTGTTGGCTTTTTAACATTAATTAGAGCTCAAGTTTCATTCTTCTAATTTTTGTACTTTATCTAATAAATCCTCGACATATGTTTAATTTAATAACTCCAAAAACTTTATTCGGTATGGGTTTGGTTGCAAGCTCGGCGATCGCCCTCTCTGCCGGTTCAGCTCAAGCGCTATCCATCACAGCTCAAGCTAATACTCCTTTTTCTACTGTGGAAGGAGCCCGAACCATTACCTTTGATAATGCGGTAATTGGTAGCCTTGACGGTGCAGGTTATACCCACGAAAGTGGTGTTTCCTACCGAGGCATTGGCGGCAACATCGTTACAGACAGTGTTGGTGGTAAATATGCAGCGCCACCTAGCCAAGGTGATTATGACAATGCTAATAATCCTTACCTCACTGTTGGTAGTTACAATACCCAGGAACTTGTCATTGATTTTGGTGTAGAGTCTGACTACTTTGGTTTTTACTTCGGTTCTATCGACGACTACAATAACCTCTTTTTTTACAATGGTGACGAGCTAATTGCCTCTTTAACGGGTAAAGATATCCGTGAAAATGCAAACGGTGATCAAAGTGTTAATGGTGCTCGCTTTGTTAATATTTTTGCGGAAGAAGGCGAAAACTTCGATAAAATCATTTTCCAATCTAACAAAAAAGCTTTTGAGACGGACAACCATGCTTATCGTTTAGCCAATCCTGAGGCTGTTCCGACTCCTGCGGCTGTTTTGCCTATTCTCAGTGGTTTGTTTGCAGTAGCGAAGCGCCGTAAGCAAGATGACACTGCTGAATAATTAGCAGAGTAAGATAGTTCATTGTTTTGTCGGTAGTTTGTTTCTAACGGTTCTCATTCTTAATTTTCTAAAAAATGTTCCCTAGGTCTAATGCAGGCCTAGGTTTTTTTTGGGGTTATGACGAGGTTTTGTTTCGGATCGTTAGCCTAAATTCTGAAAATTTTCTGATGGTTATCATTGGGCAGATTTTCGGGCGATCGCCGATACACAGGGATTAACACCGCTACAATCAAGGGAATATTTAGCAACTTCCTAGACCCAAAGCTGACCCATGAGTGATTTGGTTATCGATGTCCGTCAACTGCAAGTGCAATTTCGTGCAGAAAACCAAGTAAATACCGCCGTTGATCGCATTGATTTTCAGCTTGAACGGGGCAACACCTTGGGCATTGTCGGGGAATCGGGCTCTGGAAAATCGGTAACATCCTTAGCATTAATGGGATTAGTGCCGAAGCCGGGTCGGGTGAGGGCGGGCGAAATTCTGTTTAAATCGGAGCCGGGTGGAGAGGCGATCGATCTTGAGAGTTTGCCGGAACGGGAACGACGCACCTATCGTGGCGGCAAAATTGCGATGATTTTTCAGGAGCCGATGAGTTCGCTAAATCCGGTTTACAATGTCGACTTTCAGCTCACCGAAGCGATTCTCCTCCACCAAAATATTTCTAAAGCTGAGGCAAAAAAACAGGCGATCGCCCGATTAGAGGAAGTCCAGCTACTGCCAGAACTCATGGAACGCTATCCCCATGAGCTATCGGGGGGTCAATTACAACGGGTGATGATCGCCATGGCGATCGCCTCAAACCCCACCCTACTCATTGCCGATGAACCGACGACGGCACTAGACGTGACAGTGCAAGCCAAAATTTTGCAACTCCTGCGGGATCTGAGTCAGGCAAGGCAAATGTCTCTGATTTTTATTACCCACGACCTCGGTGTGATTGCAGAGTTGGTCGACGATGTGGCAGTCATGTATCGCGGCAAAATTGTAGAACAAGGCAAGATCAAAAATATCTTTTCAAACCCCCAGCATCCCTACACCAAAGGACTTTTAGCCTGTCGCCCTCGCCTTGAAGAAAAGCTAGTTTTATTGCCGACCGTTGCCGATTTTATGGCCATCACCGAAGACCCTGAAACGAAGGAAATAGTCATTCAGGAGCGACAGCCAGACGACAGCTTACAGGCGCAAATTTCCCTAGATGAAGACAAAGCCCGCCTCGAATCTTTAGTCTCCCAAGAGCCCTTACTATCGGTACAAAACCTCCAAGTGGGCTACCGCAAGCGCGGGGTGCTAGGCATCGGCGGCTTTAATATGGCCGTTAATAATGTGTCCTTTAATTTATACCCCGGTGAAACCCTAGGTCTTGTGGGTGAGTCCGGCTGTGGCAAATCAACCCTTGCCCGCGCCATTTTGCGGTTAGTGCAGCCTTTAGCGGGCGATGTTTTTTTCCGGGGCGAAAATATTGCCAAACTTCCTGTCCGCAGTAAACGCCTACGCCAGCTACGTCGGGAGATGCAAATCGTTTTTCAAAATCCTTATAATTCCCTCAATCCTCGCATGAGCATTGGCAAGGCGATCGCCGAACCGATGGTAATTCACAACCTCAAGCGCGACAAGAAAAAACGGTTAGAACGAGTGCAATATCTATTAGAGCGCGTCGGTCTAGATCCCGATTGGGTGAACCGCTATCCCCACGAACTGTCCGGTGGTCAGCGGCAACGGGTTTGTATTGCTAGAGCCTTAGCCATCGAACCACAATTTATTATTTGCGATGAGTCAGTATCCGCCCTCGACGTTTCTGTGCAGGCTCAGGTACTCAATCTACTGAAGGAACTGCAATCAGAATTTCAATTGACCTATATTTTTATTTCCCACGACCTCAGCGTCGTCAAATTTATGAGCGATCGCATTATTGTCATGAACAAAGGCAAAATCGAGGAAATGGGTGCTGCCGAGCAAATTTACCGCGACCCGCAACAGGACTACACCCGACAACTCATTTCTGCCATTCCTAAAGGCTTTTAGAACCTGAGTTTGGTTTAAACATGATCTGGAATGACGACGCGGCGACAGGGAGAGCGAGGGATGGGGCGATTTTTTATTCAAACAATTCTAATGCGGGTGTCCGTTGATGTCCCGTATCTTCCTCTCTCCGTGTCTCCCCATCCCAATGTCCCCGTGTCTTCAAGGCATTCAGATAACTCCTTAACCCGAGCTGACGTTTTTAGAGGCTTAGAGCAACCCGCGATAGCGGATAAAGATTAAGATAGCCGCCCAAGAACCCAGTGCCACTTTAATCGCCACAAGAATATTGAGAATGGTGATCCAGCCGCCACTAAATAATGTGCCAAATTCACCGTAGGGTAGCTGAATACCGATTAGGGATAGACAGGCCAACATGAAAAAGATGAGGACTGAAACTTTTTCGAGAATTGCTGCATTCCACTTTTTATAAATTGCGTCCATCCATTGCGGTGAAGACACGATCGCCACTAGACCGATCGCCGTACCACCAGCCACACCAGCCGCAAAACCGCCACCGGGACTGAGGTGTCCCCTAATGGCCAACTCAATACCAATTAATGCCGCAATGGTTGCCCCCAAACGCGCCAGAACAATCGAGGGGGAATCGGTAAATTGTTTAACTTCTTTCGAGGGGTGTTCATCGGAAAGTAAAAAGCGCACGCCCATAATGGCGAGGGTAAAGACCATCACCTCAAAGCCCGTATCATAGAGACGATTCCGCAGAATAATGCCGGACACCGCATTGGGTACACCTGTTTCCGCCGCTACCACTTCGGCGATCGTCCCGATCTCGCCTTCCATTGCAAAATTCGGGAAGACCAGCATTTTTACAAATAAGGCAATACCAAATGCAAGGTAGACCCACTTCATGATTGATTCTCCATAAGAGGTTGCGACGATGGCACAACGACGGCAGTAGCAGGCTTTAACTCCAGCAGCTGTAGTTCGATCAACTCCGTTAAAGAGGAGCTTTTAAAAATCTCGTAGAGTCGCGGCACACGAGTTTTAAATACATTAATTTGCTCACTATCGTCAATCTGTAAAATACAGTGAACATCCTTTAGCTCTAGGGCATGTTCTAGGGCTTGGGCATCTTCAAACACCACTTGTTCAAGACGTAGATCGTACTTGCTGAGCACTTGTTTAAGGGCAGGATTGAGTTTTTGGGACAGATTCACGGTGTCCGTACAAACGGCCAAAACCCCAAGACGCATACTCATCGACGAACGCACTGCCACGGCATATAAGGTAATCGACAGCATCGTCCCCACAAGGGCTTCGGTGAGCGCCACATCTGCTGCCCCAAACATCGCATAGAGCAATGCGGCGATCGCCCCCAAAATTCCCCGAATCACGAGGGCATAATAGGGATTCTTTTGGAAGACCAGTAGCCCAGAAGTTAAAGGCAACAACAGGGCGATCGCAAAAATAAACCAGTCAAAATTAAATCCGCTCATTACCACCTCCACGACTCGAACAATATGCTAAAACGTAACCCAAAACCGTATTCCAAATCGCGAGGGCAATAATCGCTAACACCAGTAACGGCCATTCCCTAGGGATTTTTAGCAATAGCCCCGCCATAATCGCCATCGACCCCAAGGTATCCGACACCGACAGCGTGTGTAACTTGTACAGGACAGAGCGATCGCCGAGTAAAGGAATTGTGCCCCAGAACCAAAAAACAACCCCCAGAATAATACAGCCATAACTGAGGATATCGATAAAAGTACTCATGACAAATTCACCCGCCTCAAAACATGGGCTAGCAACATTAACGCCGCATTACCCACACATAAAATCAATACACCAACCACACCAATCGTCCAGTCATCCCGCAGGACAGAAATCACTAAAATCATGACCGACGTTTTACTGGAAATACTGGCGAAGGCAAGGAGCTTTTGCCAGATATCTTCGTCCTGTATCGCCTCATAGATCGGTAGCAATAAAGCCCCAATCATGGCACCAACAATCAAATTCATTCGGGCTTCCTCCGCTGAACAAGGTGTACTTCATACCAACCATCTTCGTGATAGTGCAGCACGATGGTTTTGGGGGTAAAGGTAATCAGAAAAATATCGAGAAAAATTAGTCCCGGTGTCCGGTTCGGCTTGACCTGCTGCATGGCCACGGTTTCGAAGCGGTGGGGGAAAAAGATCATTTCGATCGCCTCAATATAGGCCTGAGGAATGGCGATCACAATTTCCCACAACACATGGAGCCAATCTTTAATCTGTGCTGCATTAAACCGTTTACCGGGCATCAAAATCGCAATGATCACACCGATCAGGATATTGGCTGCACTCAGGTCTGCGGTAAGCAGAAACCAGATCATTAAAATTAGAAAAATATCGAGAATGCCGATCATAGGGTCACCATCCAAAATAATCCGGTTAAGACAATGCTCATGCCACCGATGAGCTGTTCAAATTCTTCAAATATACGGGGTAATTTGAGTTCGAGGCGCTTCATAATTAGCCAATATAACGCCCAACCAATGGCGATTTTAATCAGTGCCTTGGGGATATTGGACAACTCGTAGGCCTCTATGTAAAAACCATTGGCTAAGACAACACCGCTTAGGAGCCAGACGATCGCCCCCCAGAATGTGACGCTTTTTGCTTCAAACTTTGTCGCCGCATCGTGGGGAATAAACAGAAATTTGGCGAAGGCTAATGCTGTACCGACGGCAGCGATATTTAACCCGATTTCTTGCCAAGGTTCAATATTTTTTAGGAGTAGCACTTTCGAGCTAAACCCAACGAGCAAGGGCATGCCCACCATTGAGAGGCAGGCGATCGCCAAGGGTATCCAGAGGGTTGTCGAAATCGTGGTTTCGCGCAGCTCCCTAAATTTGCGCGTGGGCAATTGACCCGCCATCAAAAATAAAGAGGATTTCACTAAACCGTGGGACAGAGCCGCTAATCCCGCCACCGCCGGGGCGGAGAGCAACAATCCCAATTTTGAGATGGTACTAAAGGCTAAAAGACGTTTGGCATCGGTTTCGAGGATGGCGAAGCTAATGCCCAGTAGCGCAGTTGCCACCCCAAAAAATCTGAGCCAAGGGTCAAGGTCTGGCACTAAAATGCCGCAGCGCAATAGGGGAAAAATACCGGCTTTCACCACCACACCGGACAACATTGCCGACACGGGTGTGTCTGATTCTGAGTGGGTCAAGGGCAACCACAGTCCTGAGACAAATACACCGCCTTTGGTGAGTAAACCGAGAAAAATCAAGGCGATCGCCTCATTAGGTGCTTCGGCTAAACCAGCGTAGGAAAAGGATTTTGTCGCCTGATAAACCAGCAGTGCCCCCATTAAATAAAACAGCATGGCCGTATTACTCAGGAACAGATACCTCAGACCAATCCAAATGGAACGGTCTGTCCGCTGGTAGGTCATTAGCAGAAACGCCGCGATACTAATGGCTTCGAGGGCCACATACAGACTAATCAGATCCGCGCAAATAAAGACGGCATTCAGCGCCCCCTGCAAAATGACGAGCTGGGTAAAGAAAAAAGCGCTTTTCGTACTTTTCCAGCAATACACTGTCACGGCGATCGCCACCGCCGCATTGGTCAAAATGAAATAACCACTCTGATCATCCACCAGTAAATCTACGCCATAGCTATCAAGGAGCTTGAGGCTGTAGGGTTCTGGCTGAAAAATTTGTACCAGACCAAAGATCAGCGACGAAATCGATACCAAAATCGCCAGATAGCGGTCAATTTTTGGTAGCAAATAGATGCTAAAGCCCACGACAAAGGGGGAAATCACCCAGCCAATCGTCAATTCATTCATCATGGTTGTTGTCCTCCCTTAATTAGCGATCGCTCTAAATTGTTCATGCCCATACCATCCAAAACAAACCAGTTAAAACAAGACTCATCGCGCCAACGAGGTGTTCAAATTGCTCCACAACACGCGGTAATTTGATTGACAATTTTTGAAAAATTAGCCAGTAAGCGCCCCAACCGATGGCAATCGTGATCAGTGCCTTGGGGAAATTGCTCAGTTTATAAGCGTCTAAATAAAAGCCATTGGTGATGAACAAGCCCCCCAGTAAAAGGGCGATCGCCGCCCAAAAGCCCCAATTATTAGTGGAAAATGCCTTGCCTTTCAGTTCTGGAGAATGGGGTAAAAACAAAAACTTTGAAAAAGAAATAGCGGTTCCTACAGCGGCAAGGTTCATGCCAATTTCCTGCCAAGATTCAATATTTTTCAGGATTAAAACTTTCGCACTATAACCCGCGAGTAAGGGCATTCCTGAGATGGAAAGACTGGCGATCGCCAAGGGAATCCAAAGATTGGTGGCAATACCCGTTTTCTTAAGCTCTTTAAAATTACGA
Source organism: [Limnothrix rosea] IAM M-220 (assembly GCF_001904615.1). Classification (NCBI taxonomy): domain Bacteria; kingdom Bacillati; phylum Cyanobacteriota; class Cyanophyceae; order Chroococcales; family Geminocystaceae; genus Picosynechococcus; species [Limnothrix rosea] IAM M-220. The sequence continues at coordinate 105,342 of NZ_MRBY01000010.1, read as the reverse complement.
CTCGGTAAATTTCCGGCGAGCAAAAACAACACTGATTTCACCAAACCATGGCTGAGGGCATAAAAACCACCCACCGCAGGGGCTGCCAGAACAAATCCCAACTGGGACACCGTATGAAAAGCCAACATCCGCTTGGAATCCTTCTCAAATACGGCATAGCTCACACCCAGTAACGCGGTTCCCATTCCAAACAGCCTCACAATCGGATTGATGCTGTCCACGAGCAATGCAAATTGCATCAAAGGAAAAATACCCGCTTTCACCACAACACCCGACAACATTGCTGAGACGGGCGTTTCTGATTCTGAGTGGGTCAAGGGTAACCACAGGCCTGACACAAAAATGCCGCCTTTGGTGAGTAGGCCGATAAAGAGCAGGGCGATCGCCTCAATGGGCGCATTGGCTAATCCCGCATAAGCAAAGGAATTATTCGCCTGATAAACCTGCACCGCCCCGATGAGGAAAAACAGCATCGCCGTATTGCTAATAAATAAATACCTCAGCCCGACCCAAATAGAGCGGTCAGTACGCTGATAAATCATCAACAAAAACGCCGAAACGCCGATCGCCTCCAGAGCCACATACAAACTCATCAGATCCGCACAGATAAACACAGCATTCACTGCACCATGCAAAATAGTGAGCTGAGTAAAAAAGAAGGCACTCTTTGGGCTATTAAAGCAATACAAAATAATGGCGATCGCCACCAATGCATTAGTCAAAATAAAATAGCCGCTCTGACCACTGACCTGTAGCGTTACCCCAAAACTATCCAGTAAGTGCAGTTGATAAGGTTCCGGCTGAAAAATCTGTACCGTCCCAAAACCCAACGAAGCAGAGAAAACCAATAACGCGAGATAGCGATCTATCTGTGGCAACAGATAAATACTAAAACCGATAACGAACGGCAATAAAATCCAAATGATTGTAATGTCGTGCATCATGGGGTGTGAATTTTCTCGATCTCTCTCGTCTCTAAGGTTGGATTATCCCGCGACAACTTCATGACACCGACCAGCATCAACGCCTGAATCGAAAATCCAATGACAATTGCCGTTAAAATCACAGCCTGGGGCACCGGATCGGCATAAGCCACTGTTTCCTGAGCATCATCCACAATCGGCGCAAAAATCCCACCACGGGCAGCCACAAGAATGTAATAAGCGATCACCCCAGTACTCATCACGTCCATCGCGAGGATTTTCATGATTAGGTTTTTCTTAAAAATGATGCCAAAAAAGCCAATAAAGATGACACCAAATACGCAGGTTTCGAGAAAGGCCATAGACACAAAAAACAAAACTTTGGGTAATTAGGAAGAAGACTCTCCCCAAAAAGGGGAGAGTACAAAGCGAGGAAGGTAAAACTTAAAAATATTAAAAACGCTTCAAGTCAATTTTGCCAAGGATTATTCAGCCAGAACATAGGGCTTTTCTAGCTCCGTATCTGTGCCATCGATATCGCCATCACCAGGATTGTCTAACACCATCTGGAGTAGCGGTGGCGCAATAAATGTGGTGACAATCACCATCACAATAATTGCTGCTTCGAGGGGCTTATCTAAAACACCACTGGCAGAACCAATGCCGGCAAAAACAAGGCCAACTTCACCACGGGGAATCATGCCGAAACCAACGGCTAAGCGGTTAATGCCGGGCTTACCGAAGACCGCCCAACCCGTAATCACTTTACCGATAATAGCTACAACGACGAGGAAGGTTGCAATGATTAGACCGGCACGATTTTCTTCGACGAAGGGGTTAAGCACACCAAGATCTGCTTTTGCACCGACCGTAACGAAGAAGATGGGAACAAGCAAATCAGCAACGGGCATCACCAAACGATCAAGTTCTTTGCGCAAATCGGTTTCGTCGAGGACTAGACCTGCGGCAAAGGCACCAAGGATTGCTTCTAGGTGAATGGAGTTAGCGATAATTGCCATAATTAAGGCAAAGGCACAGGCCGGAATCAATAGTGCACCGCGGGTTTGTAATTTTCCGGCGATCGCCTCAAAGCTTTTATTAAAAAATTTACCCAGCAGAATAGAACCGAGTAGAAAGGTTGACGCACCAACGATGAGGTAAACAACGTTTAATAAATCAACTTCACCCGTTTTAGCAAGACTCGCAACGACGGCGAGAACGATAATACCGAGCACATCGTCAATGACAGCAGCACCGACAATAATGGTGCCTTCGGTGGATTTGAGCTGTCCTAAATCTGATAGTACCTTTGAGGTGATACCAATACTGGTCGCGGTTAAGGCTGCACCAGCAAAAATTGCGGGAATAATCGGCGCTTGGAATAGGGTCACAAGACCAACTGTACCGAGTAGGAAAGGAGCGACAACACCAACGATGGCAACAACGGCGGCTTGGGAACCGACTTTTGTGAGTTCGCGTAAGTCTGACTCTAGACCAATCTCAAACAAAAGAACGATAACGCCGAGTTCTGCCAAGACGGAAATTACTTCGCTTTGGCTTTCGAAAATATGCTCGACGGCGATCGCATCGAGATCTCCAAGCCGCTGGAGAACCGACATCATTAAAGAGTCTGTACCTAGGGCACCGGTTTCGGGAAAAACAATGAGGTGTAGTGCAGAAACACCGACTAAAACGCCACCGAGCAGTTCACCAAGAACAGGGGGTAAACCGACGCGCTTGGACAGTTCGCCACCAATTTTACTCATGGCGTAGATCACCACAATGGTCATCAACACACCTGTTAATACATAGGAACCATATTCTGATTCGGGTGTTGTGGCTAGGGTGAAACCGCTAAAAGACCGGAATTTATCAAAATTGAAACTCATTAATTGGAGCAAGTCGTGCCCAAAGTCGAGTTGTAAAGTCGGAAAAGCCATATGTTTATAAAGTTTTTGATGTCTATGGATTTAGTTAGACTGAGAAAAAAGGGGCGATCGCCTCCGCCTATCTCGTTAAAAATCAAGAGAGGCGATCGCCAAAGTTGCAAGGGAAACCAACAGTTATACCGTCGACGCTGCTTTATCGAAATAGTCACCATCAGAAGACGTACCAGAAGCAACTTGAAACGTTGCCTGCTTCAGCGCCTCTTCACGAGACATCAGACAACGTTCCGGAGAAACCTTACGGAAAAGCTTGAGCTTTTCAAGGCGGCGACGGGTTTGACCCGCAGCACCGACAAGAAAAACTTCACGCCCCTTATCTACCGCTTCTTCAATGGCATTTTCCAGCGCCAAAGAAGCCGTAACCCCCATATGGGGCACATCGGAGATATCAAAGACAATAGCATCACAGTCTTGGATCGCATTATGTTCACGGGCGATCGCCTTCGCAACACCAAAAATCATCGGACCACTAAGTTGGAAGAAAAGTACCCGACCATTCGCCTCATCGAGCCAGCGCTGCTCCTCCGCCGTGAGATCCATAGCATCATCAGCATCAGAAATAGACCGCACACTCTCAGACTGGAGACGGCTCATCTTATCAATAGTGAGAATATTAGCAATAAATAAACCAATACCCACCGCAACAATCAAATCAACCAAGACCGTAAGCAAGATAACGCCATACATAATGAGCGCCCCCTTCCAAGAAATCGTATGGGCACGCTTCAAGAAATCCCAGTCAATAATGTCGATACCAACCTTTAGCGCAATACCCGCCAGCACGGCTAAAGGAATATTTGCCGCAAGACCTGAAGCACCGAGAATCACAACCAAGAGAATCAGAGCACGACTAAGGCCAGACAGAGCAGAACGACCACCACTTTGGATGTTTACCACAGTACCCATGGTTGCACCCGCACCAGCAAGACCGCCAAATAAACCTGACACAATATTGCCAAGACCCTGCCCAAGCAGCTCCTTATTAGAATCATGCTCAGTACGGGTCAAACTATCCGCCACCATCGATGTCAGCAACGCATCAATACAGCCCAACATGCCCAGCACCGCCGCATCAATCACCATAATCTGGAGATGTTCAGCAGCAAAAGTCGGCATGATAAGGCTAGGGAAACCAGCAGGAATTTCACCAATGCGACGAATCTGATCAGCATTAGGGAAAACAAATAAAGAAATAACTGTCCCAGCAACCAAAGCCACAAGCTGAGGGGGAACAAGCTTCTTAATTTTTTCTGGCATAAACCAGATAATTGCCACAGTGCCCGCTGCTAAAAGAGTTTCAGTAGGCTGGACATTGCTCAACAACTCTGGAATCGCCCTAAGCGTGCCAACAACGCCCCCACCAGGACTCCCCTGTCCCAGAAATGGCGCAATTTGCAAAATTACTAAAATGATACCGATACCTGACATGAAGCCAGAAATGACGGTGTAGGGCATCATGGTTACATAACGGCCGAGCTTCAGTAGTCCAAAGATAATCTGAAACACACCCGCCATCATGACGACGGTAAAGGCCATAGCTAAACCTTGCTCGGTACCTTCCTGAGCAATAAAGTTCGCGATGATACCAGTCAGCACAACGGTCATCGGACCTGTGGGCTCAGAAATCAATGTCGCGGTGCCGCCAAAAAGAGCAGCAAAGAAACCGACAAGGACGGCTCCCCACAAACCAGCAACAGGGCCAGCACCAGAGGCAACGCCGAAGGCTAGGGCCATGGGTAGGGCAATGATGGCAGCGGTTACACCACCAAACAAATCTCCCCGGATATTCCGAAAATGTATTTTGTTGGTTATCTGCATATAACAGGCATCTTAATAAGGACGTGGATAGAACAGGGCAGGCTGCAAAACTACCCTTTCTGGCAACGAACCCGAATAGCTTAATTTATCGGGGTTATTATCGTTGAACTCTCGCTTATAGTCTCGAGTCTATGAAAATTCGCTTTTCTATTGGTATACATCTAACCATACTGGGCGAGGTATTGTCTCCATAACAAGACTGATTATTAGTAATAGACACTAAAAGCACAGCTTATCAATATCCGTGGTCAAAGCAAGATTTTTTCACAGGGTATACGTACGTGATTCTTTTTGATGAGGGCGATCGCCGAGATTAATGCGGATCAAAACGATTTGGTATTGACATACTCTCACCGCAGAACAAGGTTCAACGGTAATGACGCAAGTTTATGGTTGCAGCAGCTACAAGTCTTAGAGCTTGGATACCAAAGGTCGATATAATCCACGACCTTACCTTTTTTCTTAGCAACTCATTCTAGAATTATCGTGAACTCACGAAATGCTAAGTCCGATACTTTGCGACCCCAAAGTTTCTTCATAACGCTAATGTTCAGCGTCCCGAAAAACAAGTAATCGTAAGTATCAGTTAGGCGATTGGCCAGCTTCCAAAACCGATTCCGTCATTTGTTAGTAATCGTTCTATGGGCTTTAGCTAACGCTACACGCGCTGCGTTCCAGTTGTTAGAACCTTGCCCCTTTAGGCTTCAAACCCGCTGTAACCGTGCTATCTCGTTAGCGCCTTGCTTGAGAAACAGAGGGGACTGTATTTCTTAACCGTCTGAAGTCGTTAGAAATGTCTTTAGCTCATTCTCGTTTATAACCGCCTGCTGTCTTGGTCGTATAGCTTTTCTCCTTTGATTTATGAAAGCTAGAGGTTTTATTACAGACTACAGATATGGCGGATATTCTTACCCCAGTAGCTTTAAGATGTTCTATTGGGGTAAGCGTGTATTTCAAACAGGTGCTTGTTTCGCTGCATCCTGTGGCGATGTTACCGTTGAAGAGCTGAAAGCTTACGTGCAGTCTCAAGAGCGTCCCGACTAAGATTGTTCGCTATCACTTCACCTGCTATCCATCCCACTGCTGAAAGCGGGGGTCTTTCGCGGCAACTGATTAATGGCGTGGGTGGTGGCACATTAAATTTGTTCATCTCTACCCTTAGAAAGATTTTGTTATTAAACTGCCGATGACTGATTTTAACTGGACACAACTTCAAAATGGCTCTGATATTCGTGGTGTTGCCCTAGAGGGTGTTGCGGGTGAAGCGGTCAATCTGACTGGTGGGCGGGTCACCATTTTGGGCAAAGCTTTTGGGACTTGGTTAGCTCAGTACCTAGAGAAATCAAGTACGACTTTAAGGGTGGCAGTTGGCCGGGACAGTCGGTTATCGGGACCGGCTTTAAGTGAGGCGGTTACAACGGGTTTAACGTCCCTGGGGATAGCGGTCTATGATGTGGCGATCGCCTCCACGCCCGCCATGTTTATGAGCACCATTACTGAAGGATTCGATTGTGATGGTGCAATTATGCTCACAGCTAGTCATCTGCCGTTTAACCGTAATGGCCTGAAATTTTTCACCAAAAAAGGCGGCTTAGATCAGCCAGATATTCAAGCTATTCTTGAGCTGGCGACGGTAAATCAGTTTGAGGCGATCGCCCCTGCTGGCCAAGTCACCCAGCGGGACTTAATGGCCGTTTATGCCGGGCAATTAGTGACCAAAATTCGAGAAGGGGTCAATTCCCAGCATAATTTTGAGCAGCCATTACAAGGATTAAAAATTGTTGTGGATGCAGGTAACGGTTCTGGTGGTTTTTACGTAGACCGAGTTTTACAACCCCTAGGAGCAGATACAAGGGGCAGCCAATTTCTCGACCCGGATGGCCTGTTTCCAAACCATATTCCCAACCCCGAAAATAAAGCAGCAATGGCGGCAATTTCTGAAGCAGTGGTGGCCAATGACGCAGATTTTGGCATTATCTTCGACACCGATGTTGATCGCGGTGCAGCTGTGGATAGCGCCGGCAAAGCCCTTAACCGCAATCGTTTAATTGCCCTAATGTCTGTCATTGTCCAAAAGGCTCATCCCGGCTCGACCATTGTGACGGACTCCATTACCTCCGATGGTTTGACCACATTTATCGAACAAGAACTGGGCGGCCGACATTATCGATATCGACGGGGCTATAAAAATGTGATCAATCAGGCGATCGCCCTCAATCAAGCCGGAGAAGAATCCTGGTTGGCCATCGAAACCTCCGGCCATGGCGCAATGAAAGAAAACCACTTCCTCGATGACGGTGCATATCTCATCACAAAGCTATTAGTAGAAGTCGCAAAACTTCAAGAACAAGGCAAAACAATTACCGATTTAATTACAAATCTTCAAGAACCAGCAGAAAGCAAAGAGTTTCGCTTTAAGATTACCGACCCAGACTTTAAAACCTATGGCTTACAAGTTATTGAGCAATTAAAAATATTCGCAGAACAACAAGAGAATTGGCAAATTGTCCCAAAAAATCACGAAGGTATTCGTGTCTCTTGCCAATCACCAGAACAAAATGGTTGGTTTTTACTCCGCCTATCCCTCCATGATCCAGTCATGCCCTTAAATGTCGAATCAAATGTTAACGGTGGCGTTGAGAAAATTAATATTCAACTCTTAAATTTTTTACAAAATCATAGTGATTTAGACCTAGGAGCATTTAAAAACCCATAAGTCACAGAGCTTAGTGTGTTTTACCCAGTTAATATGACGATTATTGCCGGACATCAATACAGCCAAGCTCTAACACAAATGATTAAACATTAATTAAGTCGAAACCGACAAAAATATTCACCACAGCAATACAAATACCAGCCATCCACACAGGCAGAACAAATGGATAGCCTCCATATTTCTTGGCCGTTAACCAACCGTCAGCGGAAGGCGATCGCCATCAATACTAAAGTCACAAACTCAACCAAAATTACTATAGTGACAGCATTAGGGGATTTTTAGGCTCCATCCCCCAGCCACAGCAAAAGGAGTCAGGATCACTGCTCTGTAGTCGGCAAGATTAGCAGGGATTTAACATCCTCAATCCCGACAGGGTCTAATCAGAGAAAATACTTGCGTGTCTATCTTGATCAACAGTTACTAATGGGTCGAAAAACTAAGACCTTAAGCCCACTGCATCAAGGCTAAATGGGGCGATCGCCTTTAAACATGCTACATTCATTTTTTTGCTTGCACGATAAACTTCCAAGCACAGCCATAAAAAAGAGTCCAGACTCATCAAAACAAAAACACAACTTATTAAAGTAAGACTTCAATCATTAAAGTAAATAATCAACTTACATAATATGAAGAAGCCTATACAGTTATAACCATTCAGCAGCTTTAATCAACATTTTAAAACTTTCAAACATATAGTTTTTGATCATAAACATTAAAAGTTCATTAGGCTATATTTTCTATAGTTAAAACACCTCTACCATGAAGCTACATCTGACAAGATTACTATCTAATTATTTAAACAAATAGATAACAAAAACTTGTCAAACGATGATAGATAGCGTCAATCAACCTAAAACTATAGAGATATCACGATATAACTTAAATCCAATAGAAATTTAAGATTTCATAGAAGCATAGAAGACCTAAAATCGGATGTTTTTTATGAAAAATAGCGATATCCCCAACCAGACAGCAGATGACCTTTTCTACCTCGTCTAAATCAATCACTTTTGTGATTTTATTGGAGTTTATGAACTATGAAGTCAAAAATCTTACTCATTGAAGACGAAGATTCTTTGCGTCAAAGCCTACTGATTATGTTGATGACGGAAGGCTATGAGGTTGTCATGGCAGAGGATGGCAGCATTGGCGTTGATTTAGCGATGACGGAATATCCTGACATTGTTATCTGTGATTTGAGAATGCCTCGTTTAGGGGGCGATCGCGTCCTTGATATCCTGCGCCATGACCCCAATACAGAAAGAACCCCCTTTATTTGCATCAGCTCAGAAGCGCAGACAACAACACCCAGCCCCATTAAAGATCTCAGCCACAACAACTATCTCCAAAAACCCTTTAGTCGCCTCGACCTACTCAGTGCCATTAACCGTCAACTCTGTCCGGTTTTAGCGGCCGGATAATTTCACAACGCCAATCCCACCAAAATATAGACCCAACATTGCCCCAGCTAATAGGGATTGGGTTAGGGGATCGGTGGAAGGTGTAATGATTGCTCCGAGAACAACGGAGGCCAAAATAACCACGCGCCAACCCTTGAGCATCATCTTTGAGGACACAATACCGAGCCACGCCAAAATCATTTGGACAACGGGTACCTGAAAGGCTAAACCTGTAAAAAACATGAGTCCTAAAATCAGCTCAAAATAACGTTCAATTGACCAGGCCGCCTCCACTACATCTGCGCCATAGGTAATGAAGAAATTAAGTGCTGCGGGAATTAGGGCAATGTAGGAGAAGGCTAAACCGGCAAAAAATAAGATGCCAGACCCTAACACGACTGGTGCTAATAGGCGTTGTTCTTTTCGAGTGAGGCCAGGCAGCACAAACATAATGACCTGGAACAAAATGAAGGGACTGGCGAGTAATGCTCCTGTATAGCCTGCAACTTTAAAGGAAAGGAAGAAAAATTCCCCCGGAGCCACTTGAATAAATTTGACACCAACGGCTGGGGCTTCCAGAACTTGCACAATGGGTTTTACAAAGAAAAAGCACGTAATCCAGCCGACAACTACTGAAATGAGTCCATAAAAAATTCGCATGCGCAGTTCTTCGAGGTGGTCGAAAAAGGACATTTCGACTTCATCGGGCAGTTCTTCCTTGGGATCAGGTTGTTCTGGTGGTGATTTGGTTTGGAGGCTGGTCATAGGTGATATGAGATTGTGTTGGTCTCTAGAACCGAATGCGTGTGCTTATTTTAACGAAGGGATGGCACAGGATTGTGGTCAAGGCAAGATTTTCTTGGGAAAAGGTGGCGATCGCCTCAATTTTATTTAAATTTAGCCTTTCAGTTGGTGGACACGCTGCCATTGTTCCGGGGTAATTTTAAAATTTGTGCGACTAGGTGTATGAATCACTTCTAAATTACGCAGGGTTTGATCAAATCGGAGTTCATGCTTGCGGAGGGGCTGACCGAGAAGTTTACGGAAAAACTGAATATTGGTTCGTGCTTTAGTGGTGCGAATGCGGGATGGATCAGTCCAATAGTCGAGATCAGCAATCTCTGCTGGCGCGAGAATTTCTGGCAGGGTTGTAATGGTGGCAATGCCATAGACTCCGGCTTGCTCTCCAGCAACCCACACTAATACGCCATCACCGGGCTGCATTTGCTGACGATAGCGGGTCACTAGCCAGGGCATTGCGTCGAGGTCACGAATCGCCTCAAAAATACGATGATATTTAGGATTTGCTTGGAATAGCCAATACGCCATAGATGCGGCACAACAATATATGCCTGTTCAGCATAAATCATTGTGTAAACTGTTTACTTTGTTCACGCTTCGCTACAGCACCAACCAAGTTTTCACCTATGGTCGGAGTACTGCGAAGTTCTTCTGATAGGGGCGTTGGTTGCAATGGCAGTCTATGATCCGAGGGGACTTTTTTTCAAATATTTTTATGATGCAGGGCCGATGAAGCAATGCTGTGAACAATTGCCAATGAGTCTGTGTGCAGGGATTATCTGTCCTCTACAATGGCAAATATGATGGAAACTGCTAACACCTCCGTAATTTCTAGTCGCACTCTTTATCCACAGATTGCGTCGTTACTGGTTTACCAGGATGTTTTTGACTGTGCTATTGGTCAGGCGTTTCTCGCGCTTTTACAACGGTTATATACGGATCAATCGGTACAAAATAGTAATGCCACAGCCACAACTCAATGTTTGAAGTGCTATGGTCTTTTTTTTCGGGAGTTGGCGATCGCTGATCTGAGTTGGCCAGACTGGCTCGTGAAGCGGATTTTACAGGACGATAATCCCTTTAGTCAGCAGGCGCAACGCAAATCCCTAGAAGATATTGCCATGCCGTTGCAACAGGCCGTCAAACACGATCTCAGGATCTTGCAACAGATCTACCATTGTGAGCCGAATACCTTTAGTCATTGGGTTCAGGTCGCCACCCAGGTGGCAGCTCCCGTTATTCCTTGGGATGGCGATCGCCAGTCAGACGACTTTCTCCACCACAGTACCTCTTGGGCATCATCCCTTGATCAGTTAGCCGGTTATTACCATCGCCATGGTGTCGGCCAGTTTGCCCAGTACGAAGCCTTCCGCTGGCTCGATGGCACATTACACAATATTTTAGAACCCGATTGGCTACCCCTTGACGATATTGTCGGCTACGACACACCGAAAGCCGCCCTAGTGCAAAACACCGAATGTCTCCTCGCGGGCTTACCTGCCCTCAATGTGTTGCTATACGGCAGTCGTGGTTCCGGTAAATCTTCCCTAGTCAAAGCCCTCCTCGGGCAATATAAAGACCAAGGTTTGCGCCTTGTGGAAGTCGATAAACAGGGCTTTCGGGCTTTGCCGGAAATTGTGGAAATACTACGACAGCAACCTCAAAAATTTATTATCTTCGTGGATGATTTGTCCTTCGAAGAAGATGACGACATTTTTAAGTCCCTAAAAGTTGTTTTAGAAGGCAGTATCCGCGCCAAAGCCAGTAATGTCGTTGTATATGCCACATCGAACCGCCGTCACCTTGTGCGAGAATTTTTTGAAGAGCGGCCGCGGCCTAGTGAAGCCCACGAAATTCATAATTGGGACACAGTACAAGAAAAATTATCCTTTAGCGATCGCTTCGGTCTCACCCTCACCTTTGAGCCTGCAAACCAAAATACCTATCTCGATATTGTGCATCACCTTGCCCAACGCGCCAATCTCCAGCTAGATACGGATACCCTTGAGTTTCGCGCCAAACAATGGGCAACTCGCCACAATGGCCGTTCCGGACGCACGGCGCGACAGTTTGTTGATTTTCTCATCGGCGAACAAGCACTTACCACTTCCTAATTGTTTTGACATATGGCTATGCTCGGTAAATTCCCCCGCACAATTCTTTTTGCTAGTCTGTTCGTTTTTAGCGCAACGGCAGTTTGGCAGCGCAATACGAAAACCGGGGCGATCGCCGCCTTACTGACGGGCTGCGGCATGGCAGGAGGCTCCATACTGGTCGAGCGAGAACGGCAGCAAGCACAACAGGACGAAAAAACAGCACTACAACAAACCCTACACATACTGCGGCAAGAACAAACCCACCTCGATCTCTACGTCAACGAAGCCTTTGAACTAGAACAAGAACTTGCCGCCAGTGTGCGCTCCCTAAAATCCGAACGTTTACGGCTACTCAACCGCATTAACGAGCTTAGCCAACAGCGCAACGAGATGAACGTTGAACTAACACAATTGCGGGCAGCAAACGATGCCCAAAGTCAACGATACACAGAGACCCAAACGGCTCTCGTCGAGCTTCAGAGCCAATACCAAGAACTTCAGGAGAAATTAGAAGCCCATGCCGCCCTCGATGCCCTTGCGCCAGAGGTGCGCCTCAGTCGTGTGCAACAGCGTCTAGCCCTTGTCCGTCGTAAACTAGCTGACCAGCAGCACCAACAAAAACTGCTTCAAACAGAATGTGCGATCGCCCAAGAACAAAAAATCGATTTAGAAGGCGCGCTCTATGACCTAAGGGCGGAATTTAACGTCCTAGAACAGCGTTACGCAGAGATGCAAGACAACCTAGACTTTACAACGGCTCAATACCGTGAAATGTCCTTCAACCTTTTAGGGAGCCAGGCGGCTGTTCAGCGGCTAACGCGCGATATTCTCTGTAAGCGCCAAGAAAAATCAGTTCTAGTGACGGAGTTAGAAAGTTTAAAGACGCTATCACCGATCGCCACCAACGAAGAAATCTTTGCACTACTGCCCCCAGCTTGGCAAGCCTGGTTACGGTTTGTCCAGCACCTTGCCCCAGAAGAACAGGCATTCCTCAAAATTATTCTGTATCGCCAAAATTTAGTCGCGCTCCCCGAAGAATTTCCGAGCATGACCCATGCCCCCATTGAAACCCTAGCGGCGGTGTTACAGGAACGGGCAGAAAATTTCCTTGGGGAATCTCCCTTTGAACGCGTGAGAGATCGTCCTCTCCTCAAGCTCAAGGCAGAATACCATTCACTCCTTTCCCAGTCCCTACTTGTACCTATTTCAGAAGATAGATACGAGCCGAAAAGTTAGGATATTCACCTTTTTTTAATCAAAAAATCGTTTCACGCAACACAGTTTTGACACTTTTGTTGGGTAGAATAGCGATATAACATTAAATTTTTTAGTTACTACTTTTTAGTTCTTCGCCCCCAAAGTGAAAAACTACCTAAATTATGGAATCCAGTGGCTCTTCCGGCAAACCTGCCGACCCTTCATCTAGATGGTCTGATCTGCTTGGTACAGCGATCGCCCTCCTCACCTTGACCATTCCTCTACTGATCATTGGCTACTACTCCCACCGCCCTGCGGCTCCTGATCTTGTGCCAGAGCTGAGTTCGCGTCTTATTGAGTAATTTTTCTGGTAAAAATACCACGACTGTGTAGAATGCTTGAGGGCGATCGCCTGAATTTTATGCTTTCATTTTTTAGTGCAAGGCCTGATTTCAGTCGAGTCCTGCAAAGATTTTGTGATGGATTTTATTAGGAGAAATTACCTGTGGACTTATCCCGTATTCCTGCCCAACCCGAACCCGGTTTGGTTAACGTTTTAATTGAGATTGTTGGCGGCAGCAAAAACAAGTATGAATTTGATAAAGACATGAATGCCTTTATCTTGGATCGGGTACTGTTTTCCTCTGTAAAGTATCCCTATGACTATGGTTTCATCCCTAACACCCTTGCTGATGATGGCGACCCCCTCGATGGCATGGTGATCATGGATGAGCCCACTTTCCCCGGTTGTGTAATTGCAGCGCGTCCCATCGGCATGATGGAAATGATCGACGGCGGCGATCGCGACGAAAAAATCCTCTGTGTGCCCGCCGAAGATCCTCGCTACAACGACATCAAGTCCATTAAGCAAATTTCCCAGCACCGTCTCGACGAGATTGCGGAATTCTTTGCATCCTACAAAAATCTAGAAAAAAAAGCAGTCGAAATCCTTGGTTGGAAAGATATTGATGCCGTAGCTCCCCTCGTTGAAGAGTGCATCAAAGCTTACAAAGGCTAAGTAACGTGAGTTTTGCTTAAGCATGCTCGGAAGTACGACGCGGTGAATGGGAGAGCGAGAGATCGGGAGATGTTTCTATGCAAACAATCCTACTAGCTTTCAAAAAATGCAAATTTTCGTTGCTTCCCCGTGTCTCTTTTTCTCTAGAGAATTTTGGCTACATGCTTATCCATAACTGACGTTAAGTACTTTTTTAGTAAATAACAAAAGGTCTACTGAGACTTTTATTGTTCAATAAATATCAGTAAACCACTTAAATTATGATGGGCGCATCTCATGGGAGGTGCGTTTTTTATTTTGTGTTTTGATGTCTGAATCTAGGCTAAAACACCATGTAAAAAGATATCCGCAATGCCTTCTGCCATTTCCCGTAGCGCTTCGGGAGAGGCATTGGGATCGGCAATCGTTGCATCGGAAAATCCGGCGATCGCAAACATCCCTAAAAACACCTGCGCCACAATTTGGGGATTCATTTTACGGTAAATCCCTTTTTCCATTGCAGACTCAAAAAATGCCTCAGCAATATCGGTCATTTTATCGATTACTTCTGCTTGAATGCGCTCCCGTAATTCTGGGTGGGATTGGGCTTCGATAAAGCAAACTTTGAGGAGGTCTTTATTTTTGTGCATGTTTAGCATTCGCCGCCGCATCACCTGGGCGATCGCCTTATAGCTACCCATTTCACTAAGCTCCGTTAGAAAGTCCGTAAGCAAATCCATCCAACCTAAAGTCGCAACCTCAACAAGGATTGTTTTTTTGTTCGTAAAGTGTCGAAATAGCGTTCCTTCTGCGACATTTGCCCTAGCAGCAAGCTCCTTTGTCGTGGTCTTTTCATAGCCTTTTTTCGCGAATAAATGTAGGGCAGCTTTTAAAATACGATCACGGGGTTGATCTTCAGCGCAATGCTCTGCTAAACCCGTTTTCGGCGATCGATCGATAAACATGATCATTCTTCTCATCCCCACTTTGACAATGATGCGATATTGATTTCATTGTGTCCTAGAATACGAAAAAGCACTGACAAGCCTTCATAAAACTTGAGGTGACTAAGCCATCAGTATGGAGACATATTGAGGCAAGAAAAATTGAGGTAATGGAATGGAAAATACAGCGGAATATTTTTGTGCTTATTGTGGTGAAGGAAGTATAACTTTTATCGACTTAAGTGAAGGCTTTTTACAAAATTATATTGAAGATTGCCAAGTCTGTTGTCGTCCCAATCGCCTCTACATAGAGGTTGATGAGGAAACTTTAGATATTACAATCAATACGGATACAACCTATTAAACTGTTTTTTTTCGCGGAGAAAATCCAATAGTTCACCAAACGGAAAGTTAGATTTATCGATTATTTAATATTGATTTTTGTTAACGATACTGCAGTCTTGGGCAAGTTATTTACTTTGGGGCATGGCTCCCAATGGAGTTGTTGGATTTCTTTTGTCGATAAAAAAGTTTGGGTCAATTCATTCATAGCAGAGCTAGTTTTGCTTGCCCATAAACGAAAAAAGTTTAATAGTAAAGTCAATAATAAAATAATAAAAAGATCATCTGCTTGGCTCTTTCTAAAAATCAAATTTAGACAAGATGATTTTATGTTCATCGAAAAAACGGCACAGAATGTCTTTATTCTTCGGCAAAGCACCATAGGACAAATCCGGCGATCGCCCAAAGACAAAACCACCCAAATAACTGACTGACTTTAACCAGCAAAAAATCTGGCCACAGCGTTAAGACCTCAGTAAAAAAATAACTTGATCCCAAGAGGAACAGAACAAGCCAAATTAACATTGCAAGCATTGCACCTTACCCACTAGAAACTGAGACTATCGCCCCGGTCATAAAACTTCCTTACGCCACCTTAAAATAGCTTTTTATCAGCTGTTTTTGGATCAAATTCGTAGCGATTTTTGTAATCCGTTTTGCCATAAATATTAAAACTCACGACTGTATCTTCGCCGATCGCCTCAATATGATGAATCGTTTCCGGCACAAATGTGACAATATCACCAGCTTCAAATACCCGTTCGCCCACTTGCTCCAGCTCCCCGGATACCGTTTCGCGCCACAAAACATTTTTCTCTGACCCCATCACAAACGCCACAATGCCCCAAGCGCCATGGTTATGGATAGGAGAAACAGTGCCCGGCTGCCAAGCCACCATTTGTACCGTTAGGGGAAACTCCGGCTCATCGTAAAGCATATCCACTGACCACCCTTTTTTCGGGTCTGGCTCACTATAGGACGCTTGCAGCCAGTAGGAGCTCGTCAGTAAACGTCGCACCATTGGAGAAACTTGTTTAACGAGCTGGTCATCATCAGGATTGTCCCGCAATAGGTCTTCTAGTTCCGTCAGAAAACGATATAGCCGATACTCTTCAGGCGGCAGTTCAAACTCTTCAGCATCTGCTCCTGCTTCAATTTCACCGTGAGCGTTAATGTGCCAATCTCGCATTATTTATGGCTGCCTTAACTAAATAGACATTACTATTTCTATGGTATGTTTTCGGGCTAAGTACTCCCTGAAAATCACCTTAAAGTCTCAGAATTTGTTTATCTGAGGTAGAAATGCTCGAACTTTCAGGGTTTTCTCAGATAGCTTTCACTGAATACCCAAGTCTAGGTTTTTTAATATTAATTGTATTCGTTATGAAAAATTTGGAGTTTGTATAAATGAAGGTTAAGTATTTCTCGATGATGGCGATCGCCTCCGTTATGGGACTAGGTTTAGTAGGCGCTTGCGCTAATCCCTGTGCCGCGAAAGAAAACCCCTGCGCTAGCAAAACCGAAACCGTAGACCCCTGCGCTGGAAAAACAGACCCCTGCGCCGGCAAAGCAAATCCCTGTGCAGCAAAAGAAGATCCTTGTGCAGGCAAAGCCAACCCTTGTGCAGCAAAAGAAGATCCTTGCGCCGGCAAAGCAAATCCCTGCGCCGCAAAAGAAAACCCCTGTGCTGGGCAATAACCACTTACTTTCGTTAATCTCTAGGTAGATAATGTACAGCGGCAGCGACAAATGCCCTTCTTCCCTGTCCGAAGCCGCTATTACTCCTTTGGATAGCTACTGAACATAAGTTTTAGACTCACAACTAATCTCGCAACTAATACTTTCAGTAAAGAATACGGTAAAGAATAGATTAACAATGTTAATCAACTACTCCTCCATCGTTCAAACCTTTTGCATTAAAAGTCTGACGATGGTAAATTGCCCTGTTCAAATCTTTATAATCAAGCTGTTTCAACACACTCCTAAACAACTTGAGGATAAAGCAATGGTTTCTATGAAACGTTTTGTACTTCTAACACTCGCTTCCGTTCTGTCCCTTGGTTTTCTCGGCGCTTGTGGTGCTCCTGAGGAGCCTGTAGAAGAAACTCCTACTGAAGAGACCGCCCCTGAAGCATCTGAGGAAGAAATGCCCGCTGAAGGCGAAGAGACCGAAGAGATGACCGAAGAAGAAATGCCCGCTGAAGGCGAAGAAAACGCTGAAGGTGAAGAAACGGCAGAATAAGCCCGGTCATCTAAGCTTAAATTCAGCTTAGTCCCCCCTCACCCCCCGTACTCGTCATGTATCGACGTTGGTCAAATTTATTAAAGCCTTTTGTAGAAAAAGTACAATTACGTTCTCTACGGGGCAGATTGACCGCTGGGATCATCGGCTTTACGGCGTTGGGTTTGGGGGGTTCTGTATTTTGGCTCAGTTGGCGTATGGAACAGATCCTAATCATGACCCACAAGCAAAATATTGAATACATTGCGGGTCGCTTTCCAGAGGATGTGGCGCGATTTCGAGAATCTGAGGATTTGCGTAGTGGCTTACAGCCGGCCACTGATTTTCTGTCGATGGGGAATGTGCTGCTGCGGGTGACAGATAATAACGACCAAGTTGTGGCGAGTGTTTCGCCAGAAAATTACCCGGATATTGATGTCAATCAGGTTTTAGGCGAGATTCCGAAGTATGTTCTGTTTCCAAAGGTGCAGATGCTTCAGGGGCGCTATTTTGTGTTTTGTAGTACGCCTCTAGTTGTGCAAGGGGAAAATCTGGGGATGGTGATTATTGCCCAAGATATCACTGAAGATCAAACGATGTTTGTGATGCTGGTGCGTAATCTGCTGATGATTAGTGCTATTGCTCTTGTTGTTGCTATTTTTGGGATTAGTTTCTATATTCGGCGATCGCTGCAACCGTTGCGGGACATGAGCAAATTAGCGGGGGAAATCTCCCCTCAAAATCTTGATCAAGCTCAATTAACCTTACAAACGGCTCCTTTAGAAGTTGAGGAGTTGGCTCAGGCTTGTAATTTAATGTTGGCGCGCCTATCGGAGACTTGGGAGCAACAACGACAATTGGTGGGTAATGTTTCTCACGAGCTGCGTACGCCTTTAACGATTGTGCAGGGTTATATCCAGAGTTTGTTGCGGCGGGGCGATAATCTTACGGAACCTCAACGGGAAGCTTTAACGGTGGCGGCATCGGAAGCGGAACGGACGACCCAACTTTTGCAGGATTTATTAGATTTGGCGCGGGCGGAAAGTGGTTTTCTGCACCTTAATATTTCGCAATTTATTCTTAATGATCTCCTTGAAGAGATTGTCGCGATGTCCATGAATATCTCTAAGCGTGAGATTAAACTGATCGGGATGCAAAAGCTGGTGGAAATTTGCGGCGATCGCAACCGTCTCAAACAGGTTTTTATTAACCTCATTGATAACGCCCTGAAATATTCGCCAGCCCACACCGTTGTTACCGTTGAGCTACGGCAATTATCCCGTTACGTCGAAGTTGATATCCGTGATCAAGGTGATGGTATTCCCTTGGTAGATCAAGCCAGAGTTTTTGATCGATTCTACCGCGCTGACGAAGCCCGTACCCGCTCTGGTGGGTCTGGTTTGGGGTTAGCAATTGTTAAAACTCTCCTCACCCAAATGGGCGGTAACATTACGGTAAGCTCCCAACCGAGCCAAGGCAGTACGTTCACCGTGACGCTTCCCCTCAAGACGAAGAAATTATGACCGATCACAAACTCCTCCTCATTGAAGACGACGATAATTTGGCGCGTTTTCTCGAACTCGAACTTAGTAGTGAAGGCTATGGCGTTACTGTTGCCAAGGATGGTCTGAGTGGGTTAATGGCGGCGCGGGAAAATATACCAGATTTGATTTTGCTCGACTGGATGTTGCCGGGTATGACGGGGGTTGAGGTTTGTCGGCGGTTGCGGGCAACGGGGGCAGAGTTACCCGTAATTATGTTGACGGCGAAGGATGAAATTCAGGATCGGGTGCAGGGTCTGGATGCTGGGGCGGATGATTATGTGGTGAAGCCTTTTAGTATTGAGGAGCTGTTGGCACGGGTGCGCGCCCATTTGCGTCGTAATCAATCGGACGAAAAGGAAGTTTTACGGTTTGATGATCTCAGGCTTAATCGCACGACTCGCGAAATCTACCGGGGCGATCGCCTGATTGAGCTAACCGTAAAAGAATACGATTTGCTGGAATATTTGTTGTCCCATGCCAAGCAGGTTTTAACGCGGAATCAAATTTTAGAGCGGGTTTGGGGTTATGACGAAACGATGGGTGACTCCAATGTCATTGAAGTCTATGTGCGTTATTTACGGCTGAAACTAGAGGCAGAAGACGAGTCTCGTTTGATTCATACTGTGCGCGGTGTTGGTTACGTTTTAAAGGATTAGGATTCAAAGACGAAGAAAAAGGCGATCGCCCATCGATCTTATTAACCAATCAATCCATCCCCAATCCGAGCAATGCTAGTTTTTTTAAAGGCTGTACTTATTATTGTGGCAACGATTGTGATGCTGGCATTCTGCGTCTACCTTGTGGGCATTATCAACCGAGCTTTTTATCTGCCCTTGGTAAAAACTTGGGCACAACGAACATCGCTGCAACTCATCAAAGCCCAATACAAAGTTATCTACAAGAATAAACGCAATCGCTGGAGGGTACAGAGTCGATCTGCGCCGACTTTCCAGATCACTGCGCGTCGGGCTGATGGGCAGATTCTCAAAGGGTTTGTCAAATTTAAATTGAAAAAAATGACGCTTCTGGGTGCAGATGATTTAGCCAATTACCAAGTGATTGTTGATTGGAAGTCCTGACAATACAAAGACGTATAGTCATTTCAGTTGACTATGAAATAATGGATAGCCTCAAGTTTCCCTTGATCAGAGGACTTTAGGGGGATCGAACGTCTCAGGCTTAATTACAAAGACTATAACTCCGATATGTCAGCTATTTTCGAATAAAAAAGTTGTATCGACTTCCCACACTCGACCATTATGTTTGAGTAAAGTGAGTTCGGGGACAACAAATTCGTGGTGCAAAGGCTTATTTTGAAATTCTTGCCAAGCGCGGTAAAAATTAGCTTTACTCAAATCCTTAAATGCAATGGTTGCATGGGGACAAAAAGGGCGATCGCCATACCGTTCATCTCTAATCTCTAATCTCTCAATAAATTCTCTTTTTAATCGCTCTTGAATCATCAATAATTCATTCGTCTTTAACACATCAATATAAATTACCCTCGGTTTAAAACAGTTAAAACCGTCTAACTTGACCGGAATATTTGGAGAATCCGTCGCGAATTTGGTTAGGACACCCATGAGTAGGTCACGGTCGCGATCATGAACCTTGAAGGGTGGTTGCAAAGTGATATGGGGCGGAGAATTAAAGGCTTTTTTCGTGTCAAAATGATCCGCGCAATATTGTTTCCACTGGGTGGCGATCGCCGCGATATCAGGCGGCAGAAGTAGCGCAACGAAGTATAAACTTTTACCCATAACCCCTTTAGCTGTAGCGATTGGCAGAAAAATCAATGAATATTTGGCGCTTTATTGCAGCAGGCCTCAAACTTATTTTACGTCGCCCCCTTGTGGGCACAACGATGATCCCCGTTTTACCAGATGGTCAGATTCTCCTCGCCCGTCGCCGCGATACTGGGCAATGGAGTTTACCGGGTGGCATGCTCGATTGGGGAGAAGATTTAACTCGCTGTTCTCGCCGGGAGCTACTCGAAGAAACGGGATTTGAGCTGACAAACGTTTCGCGTCTCGTGGGAGTGTATTCTAGTTTGGGGCGAGATCCCCGCTTCCATGCTGTGAGTGTGGCGATCGCCGTTGCGGTAGCCCCTACTAGCACAAAAATTCAGGATTTCGACGAAATTTTAGAGGTCAAACCCTTTGAGCCGTCTGCCATCCCCCAAAATAATCTCAGCCACGATCACGCCCAAATCTTGCGCGATTATCTTGACGGAAAAACCGTTGTTGCCTAACTTTTTTCTTTTACTTCCCCTGAAACCTCTATGGTCTGCGTCGTTCGCAATTCTCGCTTAAAACTAAGCCAAGGACAAATTTTTTGGCGAGAAACAGGTCAAGGGGAAGCCGTCATCTTTATCCATGGGGCATGCCGCGAAAGCTCCCAATGGTCAGAGCATTTTGAAGTTTTAGGGCAAAAATTCCACTGTTTTGCGCCAGATTTGCTAGGATTTGGCGATTCGGAACGCCCACCAGCGCCCTATTCCATCCAGTGGGAAAGTGAAGTTCTTGCAGAGTTGTTTGAAAATATTCGCCTCAAACAGTTTTACCTCGTCGGTGATGGTCTTGGTGCATGGGTTGCAGCACGTTACGCCCTCAATCATCCAGAGCAAATTAAAGGACTAATTTTGCGATCGCCCCTCGGTGTAGAAACAGACAAAAATCCGAGCTATTTCTGGGAAAAATGTTTGGTTTCGCCATTACCGCTTGTGCCGTGGTTCCTGAAACTGATATCGCCCATTGCACCGCTTTTAGGCTTAAAGAAGAAAATAAAAAATGCCTTTGAGCATCGCAAAACCCTGCGGCGATCGCCCGGCACTTGCAAGCTTTTATTTCGTAGTGGCGCAAGATTAAAATCTGAATATTTAAACTATCAACTGGCTCAATTAACCGCCCCCACATTAATTCTCTCTACACCGGACGACTCACCCAGTCAGCTCGCCCAATCCCAAGCCTATGCTCGGCTAATTAAACATTCAAACTATCAAGAATTAGAAGACAAAGAAGAGGCGATCGCCGCCATACAAACTTGGCTAAAAACCCAAGAAAAAACGCCATCAAAATAATAAGAACCTACTCATTTTTTTGTGGTGGAAAATTAGTGACTCGAAAATTTGGTGGCTCATAATCTTCCGGTAAATACTGAGCAGGAATTGTACTTTGATTGCCATCACGGGCAGCACGGTAATGGGGAGATAAAATTTCAATATCAGCCCCATTACACTTGTCTTGAATATTTTTATGTAAATTTGAATAGGTTTCGGGCATTAACTTTGGTTTATCAGTGTAGGCATTAATCTCATAGCTCACATAAAAATCATCTAAACTTGTCTGCAAAATAAACGGTTTTGGCGTTAACAAAGTATTTTGCGTTACTGCCACTGCGTCTAAGAGAACCTCATGGACTTTGCGCCAGGGCACATCATAACCAAGGGTGATCGTTGTATGCAGAATTAAGGGAGGTGTTTCCGGGTCATTTATCCCTTCGCTATAGTTCACAATATGACTACTTAAAACTGCTGAGTTTGGGATTGTAATTACCTCATTTTTTAAGGTACGAATTCTAGTAACTAGTAATGTTTTTGCTAAAACATCACCTTTCGTGTCACCAATTTGGATGCGATCGCCGATGCGAAAAGCGCGAGTGTAAGTCATGATGGTTCCGGCGACGACATTCGCCACAGCAGCGGTGGAACCCAAAGATAAAAGTAAACCCAAGAAAATCGAAATCCCTTGAAAAGCAGGCGTTTCAGCGCCGGGGAGATAGGGGAATGCCACAATTGCGGCAAAGGCTAAAACGAGAAATTGCACGAGCTTATAGGTTGGAATTGCCCACTCTGGATAAAAGCCTTGAATCGTGATTTTTCCTTTTTCAATTTCCCTAAAAAAGAACCGACAAATTTTTAGAGTATATGATGTTACAAAAATAATGACAGCAATAAAAAAGAGGTTTGGCAAATAATTAACGCCAGCCCTAAAAAAGGTAAAAACAGCACTGCTAGCATAACCAAATAAACGCCGGGCAAATCCCTGTGTCCAAGGGAAAAAACTCAGTACTAAGTTGCCGTAAATATAAATGAGAGTGAGCCATATTGTTAACCGTGAAATCTTAATTAACTCAAGAATTAAATCAACAACCCGCTTAGAAGATAAAAGCTCAATACCAAAGATTTTAAAGGCGGGAATCCAAGTATGTTGACAATGTCTTAAATACCGATGTACACGGGGTAACGATGAATTTATCGCTAAAAAACAAAGCAGTAGGATAATGCTAGAAATAATCGTATAGGCAATACCTAAAAAAATATTTTGTAGACTAAAAGCGGCTCGATATTTGAGGATTTCATCTCGAATAATATTTTGATATTCTTTCGCCAATTCATATCGTGGTGTGCCAGCAGCAACGGCATCAACATCGGCTAGGGTTGCCAGCAAGGTTGTCCCAACTAAAACGTCAGATGTTTTCGTTTCTTCGTTATCAATAACTTGCAAGTAATCAACATTTAGTTCTTCATTTTTGGCAAACTCTAACAGCCGTTCTGAAATGACTTTTGCGCGAAATTCGGGGTCAAAGGAGGCAATGCGTGCTTCAATCCGAAATAATTCGCTGTCGCCGAGGACAACAGGAGCGCCTTGCAATGTTTCGGCTTTAACTGTTTCTGAGGTGATTAATGGTTCAACAATTGGTTGGGCGATCGCCGCCATTTGCCAACAGAGCACGCAGGCGCAGAATGCCAGAAAAAACCGTCGCCAGAACTTAGCCATAGATATTGGTCACGTCGATTAAGCCATCATCATCACGATAAGGCGATCGCCTCGGATTTTGTCATAGTCAGGATTTTAGGCAATAAAAATATAAATCTATGGGCATTTCCGAGACTGCACTCCCTAGGACTTCACCATGGGCAACCAAAGCTTTAAAATTTCAAGGCTTGAGCTGTTCTGGCGAGTTGGATAAATTCACTGCGATAGCCCTCAAGATCAGAGCCTTTTGCAGACTGAGCCAGCTCGATTACTTGATCAAAATTACTCTCGCCACGATATTCCGACTCCCGCAATAACATGCCAAATTCGGCCACTGCCGCTGCAAATTTGAAATTATCAGATGTTTCTTGCCATGATTGGGTCTGGTTGGCGATCGCCGTCGTAATTAGCTGCGACTCATCGCCCGTGGGTTGTTTGTAGCGCAATTTTAGTTGCATTAATTCACCACTAAAATCAGAAGTTGTTGCAGCAGTTTCTTGATATTTCAGAGCGTCTACTTCCGGTAAGGCGATCGGCGAATCTACACCGACAGGCACAACCTCATAGAGCGCTGTCACCTGATGACCAGCACCGAGTTCGCCAGCATCTTTTGTATCATCATTAAAATCTTGGGCGGCTAATAAGCGATTTTCGTAGCCAATCAATCGATACGCCTGCACCACATTGGGGTTAAATTCCACCTGAATTTTTACGTCTTTCGCGAGGGTCAGCAACGTGCCGCCCATCTCGGTTACAAGGACTTTTTTCGCTTCGAGAATGCTGTCGATATAGGCATAGTTACCGTTGCCATTGTTGGCGAGTTGTTCCATTTTTGCGTCCTTGAGATTACCCGACCCAAAGCCCAAAACCGTGAGAAAAATATCCTGTTCTCGCTTCTCTTCGATTAATCGAACTAACGCTGCATCATTGGACATACCAACATTAAAGTCACCGTCTGTTGCCAAAATGACGCGGTTATTACCGTCTTTGATAAAATTCTCCGCCGCTTGCTCGTAAGCCAACTCAATTCCTTCGCCCCCTGCTGTCGAACCGCCTGCTTCTAATTTTTCGAGGGCTGCTAAAATCGTGTCTTTCTCAGCACCAGAGGTTGGTGGTAAAACCAATCCGGCGGCTCCGGCGTAGACCACGATGGAGATGCGATCTTCTGGGCGCAATTCGTTAATGAGTAAGCGAAAACCCGATTTTAAGAGCGGCAATTTGTCCGGGTCATTCATCGAGCCGGACACGTCGAACAAAAAGACTAAATTATTTGGCGGTAAGGCTTCGCTGTCAATTTTTTCGCCTTGTAATCCAATACGCACCAAACGGTGTGCCGGTTGCCATGGTGCTGTTGCGACTTCGGTATTAATGGCAAAGGGGCGATCGCCAGTCGGTTCGGCGTAGTCATAGCTGAAATAATTAATCAATTCTTCGATGCGCACCGCGTCGGGCGGCGGCAACATACCATCATTCAGGAAACGGCGCACATTACTATAGGCGGCAGTATCGACATCAATGGCAAAGGTGGACAGTGGTTCAGTTTGGGCAAGGAAGAATGGATTGTCTTCGATGAGGTTGTAATCTTCTTGACTCAAATCTCTTTCTTGGGAAGGTTCGAGAGGCGGCGCTAACTCTGCATCGGGTGCAGCAGCGGTTGGCATGGGTGCTTGGGCTGATTCCATTACGGCGACATCGCCTTCTGGGGCAGGAACGCCAGTTTCTACTTGAGGCCCCCTAGAACAACCGGCAAAGATTTGCCCCCCCACCAACATCAACGCCAACATTAATGAAAAGGGGCGATCGCCCACCTTTTTCCCAAAAACGCTTTGCCCGAAAAAATAACCCACAACCTTTGTCCTCTATCAACTTATTCCTAGGCTATCAAGGCAATTTGTGAGTAGAAGCTAGGTTTAGAAAATAGAAACGCCGCCACATTTGTAGTGACATTGTCATGACAGACAGTATAATAAGGGCATCAACAAAGATAAATGCAACACCATCAAAACCATGAGTACACAAGCATCATCTTTGACTGACTCAATATCACCACGCAAAACAAAAATAGATTTACGGGCAGATCAGTCCCAAAAAGATCTCATTGACCGAGCTGCAAGGGCATTAGGTAAAAATCGCTCTGAATTTATGTTGGAATCTGCTTGTCAGAAGGCTCAGGAAGTTTTGTTAGATCAAGTTTTTTTTACGCTTGATGAGGCTCAATATCAAGAGTTCTGCGATCGCCTCGATGCACCGCCAGTCCCCAACCCTAAACTGGAAAAATTATTAAACACGCCAGCGCCTTGGGATTAATGTCTTGATGGGGAATTTATCGCGACCCGAAAAACTGAATATTCACCATGACCTCAGTTCTTTTTGTTCTGGGGTTGATTCATTAGATCAGTGGCTGAAAACACGCGCTAGTAAAAATGAGCAACAGAATGCTTCACGAACCTACGTCGTTTGTGATGAAACTCAAGTAGTTGGCTATTACTGTCTAGCAGCAGGGGCGATCGCCACGAAACTAGCAACGGGAAAAGTGAAGCGCAATATGCCGAATCCGATTCCGGTCATGATTATTGGACGCTTAGCAATTGATCAAAACTGGCAAGGTCAAGGATTAGGAAAAGCACTACTGAGAGATGCAATTCTAAGGGTTTTACAAGCTGCTGATATTGCCGGAGTCAGAGCAGTTTTAGTACACGCAATTTCAGAACAGGCAAAACATTTCTATGAAGCTTGTGGGTTTGCGGCATCTCCTATTGAACCGATGACGCTCATGATCACAGTTGGTGATGCCCGTAAAGCTTTGGAGTCATAGCTCATTTCCGCCCTACTCTCAGATATTGTTGGGGTTTAACAAGAAGTTCACGGTAAACTAGCAAAGTTATTTCATTGTCCTTACTCCCTTTCCCATGGCAACTTACCTCATTGAAGTTGGTACAGAAGAGCTTCCCGCTGATTTTGTCGCGTCGGCGATCGCCCAATTACAGACTCGCGTGACCGAGAGTTTGGGTGAGCAGTTTCTAACCCCAAATGCCATTGAGGTCTATGGTACGCCCCGTCGTCTTGCCGTTTTGCTCAAGGGTTTGCCAGAGAAACAAGCAGACCGCGAAGAAGAAATTAAAGGCCCCCCCGCATCGGCAGCATTCAGAGAGGGTCAGCCCACTAAAGCGGCAGAAGGTTTTGCGCGGAAACAAGGGGTTGCTGTCGAGGATTTGGAAGTACGTCCTACCCCGAAAGGTGATTTTGTCTTTGTCCAGAAAACAACCCTTGGTCGGGAAACAAAAGGTATTTTACAAGAGTTGGTTTTAGGCTGGTTTACAGCTTTAGAAGGTCGTCGCTTTATGCGGTGGGCGGATGGTGATTTGCGTTTTCCCCGCCCTTGGCGGTGGCTCGTTTCCCTGTGGAATGAGGAAATTTTGCCCCTCGAAATCACAATTGGTTCCGATACTTTAACCGCCGGTCGCCAATCCCGTGGTCACCGCGTGCTCTGCAAAAATGATGTGGTGATCGATAGTGCAGAAAATTATCAAACCATCTTGCGGGATGCCTTTGTTGAAGTTGACCCAGCAGAACGCCGTGGTGTCATCGAAAAGGCGATCGCCCAAGCGGCAGCCAGTATTAATGGCAGTGCAGACATTCCCGCAGATTTGTTAGATGAAGTGATTAACCTCGTGGAATATCCCACAGCTGTGGTGGGTAATGTTGAGGAAGAATTTTTAGAGTTGCCCGTTGAAGTGATTACGACGGTGATGGTGACGCACCAGCGCTATTTCGCGGTAAATAATCCTGATAATCCCACCGAATTGTTACCGAAATTTATCACCATTTCCAATGGCGATCCTGCCAAAGCTGACATTATTGCAGCGGGTAATGAGCGGGTGATTCGGGCAAGGTTAGCGGACGGCCAATTTTTCTATAAAGCCGACTGCGACGACCATCTCGATACCTATTTACCCCAGCTGGAAAC
Source organism: [Limnothrix rosea] IAM M-220 (assembly GCF_001904615.1). Taxonomy (NCBI): domain Bacteria; kingdom Bacillati; phylum Cyanobacteriota; class Cyanophyceae; order Chroococcales; family Geminocystaceae; genus Picosynechococcus; species [Limnothrix rosea] IAM M-220. The sequence goes on along the minus strand of NZ_MRBY01000010.1, from coordinate 77,673 downwards.
CATGACTTTCCAAAAGGAATTGGGGACGATGCGCGAAAAGGTAGACCGCATTATGCAAATGTCCCAGCAAATCGCGGAACAACTGGATTGTTCTGAGGCAGAGAAAGAGGCGATCGCCAGCACGGCGATGTTGTGTAAGGCGGATCTGATGACGCAAATGGTCTATGAATTTCCCGAATTGCAGGGAATTATGGGTCAAAAATATGCGGTGGTTAGTGGCGAATCGGAAGAAGTTGCCACAGGTATTTTTGAGCATTATCTTCCCCGTGGCGCAGACGATATCATGCCCAAAACTTTGACAGGTCAGGTCGTGGGAATGGGCGATCGCCTCGATACTTTGGTGAGTATTTTCGGCTTGGGAATGTTACCCACAGGCTCGTCTGATCCCTTTGCCTTGCGTCGGGCGGCCAATGCAGTCATTAATGTCACTTGGGATGCCCAACTCGGTATCAACTTGGCGGATTTATTAGCCCAAGGTGCAAAGGCCTTTGTGACGGCTCACTCCGATAAGGAATCTCCTTTAGAAAATCTCCAAAAATTCTTTATCCAGCGCATTCAAACCCTCCTCCAAGACGAAAAAGGCATCGACTATGACCTTGTAAATGCAGTCTTGGGTGATGATTCTGAATATACTGAACGGGCTTTAACTGATTTACTCGATGTCGGCGATCGCGCAGAATTTTTGCAGAGTATCCGCAACGATGGACAACTCGAAAAGATTTATCCCACCGTCAACCGTTCTGCCAAACTCGCGAAAAAAGGCGACCTTGATACCACTAGCTTGAATCCAGTCAGCCTAGTCAATCCCGATAAATTCGAGCAAAAATCTGAGCAAGAACTCTATGATGGCCTCGTAAAACTTGTGCCCACCACTGAAGCGGCTCAGGCAGAACGCAACTATCAAAAGCTTGTCGATGGTTTAACGGAACTTGCACCAACAGTTGAGCGTTTCTTTGATGGGGAAGACAGCGTTCTCGTTATGGCAGAAGATCCGGAAGTGAAAGCAAATCGTCTAAATCTCCTCGGTCTACTTCGCAACCATGCCCGTGTGCTCGCTGATTTTGGGGCGATTGTAAAACAGTGATTTATTCCTGTAGACTTTCCCCGTTATTTACTTTGGTATCGTCCCTTGGATATTCGAGATGCCTTCAACCTCTATATTCCTCATAGAATAGAAGAGCGATATATCGGGTGAGAAAACATGATTGCTCTAACCGAACATTCTCGGATGACCACAGAAGAATATCTGGAGTTCGAAAAAAACAGCAGGATTAAACATGAATATATCGATGGTGAAGTCTATGCGATGGCTGGCACTAGCAAAGTGCACAATACCATTAGTCTAAATCTTGCAATATTGCTAAGGGGAAAGCTGCGAGGTTCACCTTGCCAAACCTATATGGCGGATGTGAAAGTTTCGGTCACAAACAATCGCCGTTTTTTCTATCCAGATCTTGTTGTTGCCTGCAACGAGAATGACGATGAAGATAATTACTATATTCGTTCTCCAAAAGTGATCATGGAAGTCTTATCAGATTCCACCGCATCCTTTGACCGTGGCGAAAAATTTGGATTCTATCGCAGTATCCCAAGCCTGCAAGAATATATCCTCATCAACTCCGACACCTATTTAGTGGAATGCTTTCGCCGTCAAAAAGAAGACATTTGGCTATTTCAAACTTACAGCGGCTTAGAGGCGATCGCCGAATTTCCAGCCCTTGACATTGATGCATCATTAACTGAGATTTACGAGAGCATCACCTTTGCTACAGAACCAGAAGATTCAACTCAAATTTAATGATGTGAACCCATCACATTACGTTCCAAGACACAACAAACCACGTAAATTTTCGTAACCTGAGTTCGGTTTAAGCATGGTCTGGAATGACGACACGGCGAAAGGGAGAGCGAGGGATGGGGCGATTTTTCATTTAAACAATTCTAGATTCTAGGTGTCAGAAAACACAGACCTTCGTAGGTTCTCCGTGTCTCCCCTTCTCCGTGTCTCCCCTTCTCCGTGTCTCCCCTTCTCCGTATCTTCAAGGCATTCAGATAACCCCTTAACCCGAACTGACGTTTCGTAGGTTATTCCAAAATCATTCCCCTGTTCTAGATGATTTTGGGGCGATCGCCAAGCAATCAAAAAACAGAAAATTCTAAGTTTTTAACCAGTAGTCACTGTTGTCGAAACAGGCTTTTCCGCAGGAGTCAGCACCCGAAAAACTTGCACAACTTCGACTTTCCCTTTTAATGGAATAGGCCCCCAAGGCTCTAGATCAAATTTCTGGTCGAGATATTGCTCCGTTGCTTCGGCGATCAGGATACGACAATCGACGGGCTGCCGTTCTTTCGCGCAGGATTCTAGACGGGAAGCGGTATTCACACTATCGCCAATCACGCCATACTCCATGCGGTCTTTCCCTCCTAAACTGCCGGCAACCACTTCTCCGGTAAAGATGCCCACGCGCAGACGCACTTGGGGTAAATTTTTCTCGCTAAAGGTTTGATTAATGGGTTCTAGTTTTTCGGCGATCGCCAGAGCAGCAGACACACAAGCTTGGGCATCTTGGGCGATCGCTTCCGGCGTTTCCCTTGGGACAGGCACACCGAAAATCGCCACAATCCCATCACCAGTAAATTTATTGATAATGCCATTACGGCTTTGGACTTCGTGGGTCACCATCTCAAGCACATCATTTAGCCAATCCAATAGCGCCGGAGGCGACATCGTTTCAGAAATCGTACTAAAACCCCGCACATCTAAAAACAGCATCGTGGCCGTAAGCGAACGACCCGGCAAATGTCCAGAGTTTAATAGTTCTGAACGCTCCTCCCACAAAGCATCGGCGATCGCCGGCGACGTATTCTGCCCCAACAAAGTCATCACCATTTTCTGCTGGCGGAAATCTTGGTAGGACTGATAGACGATCACAAAACCCATCGCGACAAGAAAACTCACCATGGGCGCTGCTACAGGAATCCAAACAAAATTTTGCAAAAACAGATAACCAATCCCCCCAGTCCCGACAATACCAAACAACAACCCCCCAACAATGGCAATAGGATGCCTTAACCACCAGCCAATCACCGCACCACTAGTCAGCCAAACCACAACCCACACAGTCTCTTGCCATTCCTGCCAAAAACGGAACTGCGATCGCCCCCCCATAGCAGTATCAAGAATATAGCTAAGCACCTGAGCATGAGCCACAACCCCATTCATTTTGCTGCCCTCGCTACTACCAAGGGAAAACGGCGAAATCACCAAATCTTTCAGGCTAGGAGCCGTACTACCAATAAGGACAATTTTGTCCTTCAACAGTTGCGGGTCAAATTCATTCAGCCACACATCGGTAAAGGTAATAGTCGGCAACATCAACGAGCGATCACGGTAATGAAACAACATTTGATAACCACGGGCATCCACCGTCTGATAGCCACCACTGTCAGTCTCCAGAGGAAAAAAGGTCGCTTCGCCCAACTGCAAATATTGGGGGTCAATCTCACTAGCTTGGGGACTAATACCCTCTGCCTCATAGAGGTACAGCATGGCAATACTGAGGGCAAAAGACGGTAAAGTCATGCCATCGGAACCCGTTGCATAGAGCAAAGCACGACGTAACACCCCATCGGGGTCAAGGGTAAAATCATTAAATCCTTGCTGTTCCGGCACAACAGCAGGGGGGGCAGGTGTCCCGGTTAAAACATCAAGATTACGGATGGCAATGAGATTTGGCTTTTTAAATTGCTCGACCAAGCGGCTATAGCCGGGTTCTACGGGAAAATCGCGATAAACATCTAAACCAATAACGGCGGGTTCAGCAGCTTGAATATTTTCGAGCACTTCGGCATAGACTTCATCCGTAAAGGGCCAACGTTCCTGTTGCCGTAAATCTTCTTCATTAATTTCCACCAACACCAATCGATCATCGGAAGCCAGTTCAGGCTGTTGGCGCAGCATACGGTCATACACTTGCAACTCTAGCTGCTCAAAGCCACCGCGACGACGGCTTTCTAGAACAACACCGGTCAGTAAAATGAGGGCGATCGCCAGCAAAATATTATCTTGATAATTTTGCCAAAAGCGTTTGACTTTATGCCGATTGAGAGCCATGGGTTGCCGGATATTTAATACTAATTACCATTGTCCGCACCAAGATAAAAAATACCGTAAAAATTCGAGAACCCTTAATTTCCCGTCACATCAACAATCATTAAATTCCACTGGCCACGGTCATTACTTTGGAAAGTCACCTGCTGGCCGTCGCCACGGATGGTGGGATGTTGCACTGCGCCCCTCAGATTGGCCGTCAATAGTTGGGAGCGTTGTTGTTGGCGATCATAAACAAAGATATCGGGTTTACCGCGCTCGGTGGATACGTAGGCGAGATATCGACCATCGGCACTCAGGGAAGGTTGATCTTGACTGGAGTCACGGCGGTTGAGGTTGGGTAAATTAACTAATTGATTCTCCTGAAAATCATATAAATAAATATTGCGTCGTCCGTCTCGCTCCGAGGCAAAGGCTAGAAAACGACCGTCACCGCTGTAGCTGGGAAATTCTTCCGCAAAGTTACTATTGATGCCCCCCGTCGCAATTTGGGGTTGGTAAAACAAAGCACGACTACAGCCTGCTAAACAGAACGAGGCGATCGCCAGAGCTATTTTTCGAAATCCGCTGCATTTCAACAAGATAATTGACCCCTTTGAGATATGTCTTTACAAATCCTAAAAAAAGGCTACATCTCCCCCTAAATCATAACTTCAGGTTATCGTTACGGAATTTCGGAATCAAATTCAATTATTTTTTTGAACCTTTTGCGGTTCAGCGCCGTCTTGCTGGTCTAAATAGACTAAATCAAGTGATTGCCCCTAGGGCGATCGCCTGTGTCTACCCAATGTTTCTTTCTCTCCAAAACATTTTCTTCTTTCCTAAACATTTGGTGTGGTGAGGTTTTTTAATGAATGATAAATTTTGCTTGAAATCGCCTTTGCTGGCACTGGCTCTCGCGCTCAGCGGTAGTGTTGCAGCACAGGTACAGGCAGAAACTGTTGGCGATCAGCTAGCAAAACTGGAAAATTATGGCTCCTTTGACACAGAAGCAGCAACCCTTGAGGTCAGTACTTCAGGTTTAGCTCAAGTCAATAGCGTTTTCCAGCTACGAGATGTCGCTCCCAGCGACTGGGCCTTCGATGCCCTGCGTAATCTTGTCGAAAAGTATAACTGCCTAGTCGGCTATCCCGATGGTACATTTCGTGGCGATCGCCCCCTGAGTCGTTACGAATTTGCCGCAGGTCTCAATGCCTGTTTACAACAAATCGAACGCCTGATCACCGGCGGCTCCGACGTTGATGCCGCAGATATTAGTCGTCTACGTGCCCTAGTCCAAGAGTTTGAAGCAGAGCTGGCCACCCTCGGCGCAAGGGTCGATGATCTCGATGGTCAAGTGGAAGAACTAGAAAGCCATCAGTTTTCGACAACGACAAAACTATTCGGTCAAACCGTTTTTGGTATCCAAGGTCGTAACGCCAATGAATATAGTTTCTTCCGCGATCGCCTCACCAACGAAGACGATCAGATTAATACCATTACCAATACCCAACTGAGCCTGTTCACCCAGTTCAGTCCAAATAGCATTTTACTCACAGGTTTAAGCGCCGGTTCCGGTAGCACAACCAGCAATAATCGCACCCTAGAACCCTACGTCGGTCTCGGTTACGAAGCAGATAACGGTAACAATATTCGCATTAGTGACCTGACCTATCGCCACTTAATAGGTGACAAACTCGCCCTCATTATCGGTACAGAAGGCATTAGCGCCACCAATGTATTTCGTGGTGCAAACCGGGTTCAGAGTGCTGGTTACGGGCCCTTGTCTCGCTTTGCCCAGCGTAATCCAGTGATCAATATTGGCGGTAGTGGCAGCGGTTTTGGTTTTGACTGGCAAATTGCCAGAAGCCTAAGTCTTCAAGCCCTTTACTCCACAAATTTGGCTGACAATGCCACCTTTGGCGGTTTGTTCGGCGGCGATCTGGGTTCCACAACCTTTGGTACACAGCTCGTTGCCTCGCCTTCTAGAGACCTTGACCTCTCTTTCCAATACATCAACTCCTATTCTCCTTGGGGCACATTATCCGGTAGTCCCCGCCCCTCCGGCATTGGTGATGACCAAGTTGTTATTCAAGATTTTCAATCTGGTCGAGCGCCGATCAGCACAAATGCTTTTGGTCTAGCGATCGATTGGCGCGTGAGTCCGAAATTTAACGTCGGCGGCTGGGCAGGCTACACCACTTCGGAATACCAAACGGCCGGTGGCGATGTCGAAACCTTTAACTGGATGACCTATCTCACCTTCCCCGATCTTGGCAAAGAAGGCAGCTTGGGCGGTATTTTCTTTGGTCAACCCCCTCGAATCACCTCTAGTAATCTGCCCTCTGGTCGTAATATTCCATCCTTGGTTTCCAGCGGTGATCTTAATGCAGATCCGGGTGGTCAACCGGGCACGACCCACCATCTTGAAGCATTTTATCGCTTTAATCTGACAGATAATATTGCCCTTACACCCGGCTTTATTGCTGTTTTTAATCCCCTTCAAAATGATGATAATGAGACCATTACTATCGGTGTTTTAAGAACAACGATTAGTTTCTAAATTCATTAAAAGTGGTTTAAGTTACATCGGCTCCCTAGGCGATCGCCTGCCATAAAAAATATTGCTCTATTGCGAACAAGAAAATAACTTTAGATTTTAGGGAACCTTTTATGAGTCTCCCTGTCTATGAGAAACAAGGCTAACTTTCTTCTTTTTTAGGGCGATCGCCGGCAAAGCTTAAACAATTTTCCAGACTGATCTTTCTCACCCTTAAAGTCTCTTCAATCCTATTTTTTGTTCCAGCCATAGTACCAGCATTCAGGATAAAAGAAGAGATTTAAAATTAGTTTGTTAGGTCAAACTACAATTTGGGAAAAATAAGAAAAAGCCCCCATGCTTGTGTTTTCTTAAACAATTTTAGTCCAGCTACAATTTCTACTCGCTACCCACCTGTATTTCCTTAAAAATTTGGAGTTCTTTCCTATGAACTTATCCACAAAAAAACTTGTTTGTTTCGGATTAGTCGGGGGGACATTAGTTAGTTTTAATGCTCCGGCGATCGCCCAAGTCCAAGTCACCGGCGGCGACTTTTCCGGCGCAGCAGGCTTCTTCCTCCCAGACATGGTCGATGTCGGCGCTGGCAAAAACGTCAAACTCCTTGATGCCACCGTCGAAACCCTAAACCTCGAATCCGAAATTGGCAATACCTCCACCGCCGTTTTCGTACCAACCGCCGCAAGGTTCGACAACAATATAGACCCCACCATGGCGACCGTAGACCAAGGTGATACTGGCGCACTCCAAGGTTTACTCACAGGACTCGCCTACGATAACGACGGTTATCCCGTTATTTTTACTAGCGTTGCCACCCAGCTTGACTTTGCCGTCGATACCTTTAATTTTGATACTGCCAATTCCCTGATGGGAACGCTGATTCAGCCAGAAGTTGTAGGTGCAGCCCCCCTCGTTTTTATTAATCAACCAGTAACCCTCACAACCGACTCTGACGAAGATTTTGAAGCAGTCGCTGGGCAACTTGATGTCGGCATCCTAAATGCAAACCTCGAAGGCGGCGAATTTAATCTTCCTAGTACCTGGAGTTTTGCTGGCGGCAGTTCTGGTGGTGGCTCTAATCCCACACCCAGCCTCGAAAGACGGGTTAAGTTCAAGTTTTACGGCGAAGACGTTGTTGCGAGTAGTGGAACAGATCTAGACACAACTGACGACGAAATTCGTTTTATCGGTGCAGCAAACGAAAAGTTCCAAATTCAAACAGTTGGCACAAGATCTACTGCTGAGTTCAAAATCAAAGCTGATGATGCTGATGATGCATTTGTAGACATCACCCTTGGTGGCCCTTTCTCTAAGCTTGAAGGTGATTCGACAGAAATTGATCTAACCCAAGAGCTTGACTACAAAATTAAGGGTGAAGCAGAAGGCAATTTCACTGCTCTCTTAGGAAATGTCAGTGCTGTTGCTGAGTTTGAAGGTACGGCTCGTAAAGATGTTGATTTTGAATTTGAACAAGGTAGTAATGAGTTCAGCGGCCGCAGTGATGGTTCCGTAAACTTTATTGCTGCAGTAGGTGGTACAGAACTAATCAATAATGGCGATGATGATACCAATGTTGGTTTAGGCGCTTGTAATGTTTGTGCTGACGATGAAACCGGGAATGCACCCACCACTGTCGCCACGAGTGTTCGCTTCTTGTCTATCACGGATCTTCTTGATGATACTTCCGACGATCCCGATAACACTCTCAGTGATTCTGATGATGTTAACGATCTCAGTGAAGACGAGTACGAAGCCCTCGAAAAACAACTTGCTGAAGTGGATATCGATATCGACATTGATATTGACATCACCGTCATCGACAAAGGTCTAGACCGTTACTACGTTGCCCACCGCAATAAGAGCAAAGGTAAGCACAAGGGTCAAGGCAGAGGCAAAAAGAAGAAAGGCTACTACGAAAATGAAGTTTTTTGCTTCCGTCAGGTCGGTCCCGGCTCGTCAATTTTCCCTGGTCTCATTGGTCTAGTACAAATCGACTTTGACGATATTCCCCTTGAAGTTTTTGTCGGCTTACCTGAAATCGCTGACGCGGATATCGATGACGATGTAGACATTGACGTAGATGTGGATGATTCTGATACTGGTAGCGACTCAGATTCTGATGATGATGATGATGACGACAACGATGATGACTTAGATTCTGATGATGACGACAACGATGATGACTCAGATTCTGATGACGATGACTCTTCCGACTCAGGTAACGATGTAATCATTATTGAAGGTCTCCCGGAAATTAATGATGGTACAGATAGTGGTTCTGATTCTGGCAACTCTGGTTCCGATGGCTCTAGCTCAGATGATGTGATCATTATTGAGGGTTTGCCTGAAATCCAATAAGTCAGGGAGCCTTGAGCTCCAAACTGGGTAAATAATCTAAAAGGGAAAAGTCATCGGGCTTTTCCTTTTTTCTTGGGGCTTTAAATCTGAGGCGATCGCCGCCTTTCCTTTAAAGACTCTCTATTGAAAAAATCATTATTCCCAGCCATTGATCCATCGAAACTGTCAGCATCATTTCTCTTTAGTTTAAGAGTCACAAAAAAGGCGATCGCCCAAAGCAAAAAAGCCAAAGTGACCCGACAAAACCATCCCAAAAATTTTTAGAGAAATCCGATTGCAAGTCCCTCACAAACAGCGAAAGAGTCAATAGATCACACAAGTTGATATCATAAGCATAGCAATGTGAATAAATATTACGGATAAGCCTTAAATGTTCTGGTTATACATCATCGGTTTTTTAGTGGCGCTACTCGTTATCGGGGTAGCAATCTATCTACTGACTCCCCGTAGCTACGACTCCTCTAACACCGTTGCCAACTCCTATGATGAGTGGACAGAAGACGGTATTCTCGAATTTTACTGGGGTGAACATATTCACCTCGGTCACTACGGCTCTCCCCCACGCCGCAAAGATTTCCTCAAAGCAAAGGCTGACTTTGTCCATGAGATGGTTCGCTGGGGTGGTCTAGATAAGCTTCCCGCTGGCACAACTGTTCTCGACGTTGGTTGTGGTTTCGGCGGTAGTAGCCGCATCATGGCGCAAAACTACGGCTTCCAAGCAACAGGCATTACCCTCAGCCCCAAGCAAGCCCAGCGCGCTAACGACCTCACTCCTGAAGGTGTCACGGCCAAATTTATGGTGAATGACGCGCTTGATATGTCTTTCCCCGACAATAGTTTTGATGTGGTTTGGTCTGTGGAAGCAGGTCCCCACATGCCCGACAAAATGAAGTACGCAGAAGAAATGATGCGTGTCCTGAAGCCCGGCGGTATCCTCGTTGTTGCGGACTGGAACCAGCGCGACGATCGCCGTGTGCCCCTCAACTGGTGGGAAAAACCCGTTATGCGTCAGCTCCTTGACCAGTGGTCTCACCCTTCTTTTTCCAGTATTGAGCGTTTCTCTGAGCAGATTGCTGAAACTGGCTTAGTTGACGGTGAAGTTGTTACCGCTGACTGGACAAAGGAAACATTGCCTTCTTGGTTAGAATCCATTTGGCAAGGTATTGTTCGCCCGAAGGGTCTGATTAAATTTGGTTTCTCTGGCTTTATTAAGTCTCTACGGGAAGTACCCACCATGCTCTTAATGCGCGTCGCTTTTGGTGCTGGTCTCTGCCGCTTTGGTATGTTTAGAGCAGTAAAAAAATCAACCATTAATTCCGTTGATGAAGCAAGAACTGGTGAAACGGTTAATGCCTAAATTTTCACGAGATTAATCTCTCCAATCTAAAACGAAACTATAGTTCCATGAGTAATCATCGATCTGTAGTTTTTTTTTGGAGATTTACACTTTCCTGTTGCGAGAGTTTTGTGACAGGTTCTTCGTAAGTTTCATAATCTGTTGCAACCCCTTCCGCTCTACGAGCACCTTCCCCAAGGAAGGATACAAATGCTCCTTAGAACTTATTCGGAATGACTATATATAGTTTTCCAGTAGCCGTTTATTAACGCTTTTATTTATGACTAACCCCCTTGGTATCGTCGGTGCAGGTATTGGCGGTTTAACTTTGGCCTGTGCCCTTGAGCAACAAAATATTCCCTTCACTCTCTACGAACAGGCAGAAAGTTTTGAGGCATTGGGCTACGGGATTCAGGTGAGCCCGAATGTTGTGCGTGTTTTAGCGGCTTTGGGGTTAACGGAAAAGCTAGAGGCGATCGCCCACCGTTGTTATGGTTTTGAGTTGCGGTCTTTCACTTCAGACCAAACTCTAATCAAATGGCAATTACCAAAAAATCAGCTGTATTATCAATGCCGTCGCGCCGATTTGCACCAACTTTTATTTGACGGGCTAAGGGATAAAAGTAAGTTGAATTTTGCGACTCGTTTAACGGGTTATTCCCAAACAACGGATAAGGTTGCGCTGAAATTTGAACATGCTCCCAAGGTTGAAGTTGCAGGATTGGTTGGCGCTGATGGTGTCGGATCTCCAACCCGCCGACAGTTAATGCTCGATAGTCAACAAACAAAACCCAGTTATGCCGGCTATGCGGCTTTTCGCGCTATCTTACCTTGGCGATCGCCCTACGAAGAGTTGGCAGGACGCGCAACAGTTTGGCTTGGGAAAAATCATCACGTTGTAGCTTATCCCAACGGCAATTTAAATCATGGTGAGCAGTGGTTAAATTTGGTTTTAGTCGTTAAAGAAAGTCAGTGGCAGGAGGAAGGCTGGACAATTGAGGTGGATAAATCTCAAGTCGCGGCAGAATTTCAAAATCAATCTCGCTTACTCAATCAAATTTTAAAGGACATGATTGCCAGTCCAGAGCCTTGCTATAAATGGGGACTATTTACGCGCCCAGCTTTACCCTTTTGGTCACAAAATAAAGTGACATTACTCGGTGATGCCGCCCATCCAATGGTTCCTTTTCAGGCTCAGGGGGCAGCCATGTCCATCGAAGATGCCTACGTCCTCGCGCAATGTTTGCAACGTCACCAAACAACAGAAGGAGCATTTCAACAATACGAAAATCTGCGTTATCAACGGGCAACGAGAATGCAAATAACATCCCGCAAAAATGCTGATATTTTTCACGCATCAGGTCTCAAGGCGATCGCCCGTGATTTCGTTTTTAAAATCGTTGATGCCATCGCGCCGAATCTCATGAATCTCAAATCTGCCTGGATTTACGATTACGACGTTACGAAGCTATAAAAATTTAAAATTTGTGGGTTTAAATTTTACTTAAACGACACCATTGCAGAGTGGGTGAGAGCAGCGACATCTTCTAGAGCAAGCTGCATTTCTGAAGGTGATTGTTGCAGCCAGAGCAGATATTCAATGTTGCCCGCGGGCCCTTTAATAGGCGACCAAGTTAAACCATGGGGTTGCCAACCCAGTTTTTGCGCCACAGTCAATACATCAAAAATCGCTTGGGCTTGGGCTTGAGAGTCCCGCACCACACCTTTTTTACCGACCTGTTCACGCCCCACTTCAAATTGCGGCTTTACCAGTAATAGAACCTCTCGCGGCTCCACCAACAACGTCCATAAAGTTGGCAATACTTTGCGCAGGGAAATAAAAGATAAATCCATCACACCTAAAGTTGGGCGATCGCCTGCTGCCACATCCTCATATAAATCTTCTGGGGTTAGATGCCGAAAATTAGTTCGTTCTCGCAGTACTAAACGGGGATCTTGGCGAATTTTCCATGCCACCTGTCCATAGCCCACATCAATGCCATACACCTGCTTCGCGCCCACCTGAAACAAACAGTCTGTAAAGCCACCCGTCGAAATGCCGCCGTCTAAACACACACGATCTTTTACTTCGATTTCAAAATGGGCGATCGCCTTAGCCAGTTTTTCGCCACCACGGGAGACAAAGGGCGGTTTTGCCTTAACCTCAATCTCCGCGTCTGTCGGCACTAAAGTCCCCGGCTTATCAATAATTCTTTGGCGTACCTTCACTTCCCCTGCCCGAATCAGTCGCTGTGCCAGTTGTCGCGATTCACAGAGTTCTAGATCGACAAGAAGAGTATCTAATCTTTGCTTAGCCAAAATGACAAAATTTAAGAGGTTGCGTCCTTTAGTTTACCCTTTGTAATTCCCGACTCATGTCGTGATTTGATACAGATGAGATTCTGATTTTGCCAGCATCAATGCGACGAGCAACAAACTCAAGGGTTGCTAATTCAACACTAGAAAGATTTTTAAACCACAGTAGCTGTCTTAATCTATAGGCGAGGTCAGAGGAAATAAAACCCGTAGTTACAGCTTCTTGGCAAATTTCGAGAACGTTCATGAAATCAGTAAAAAGTGACGATACAGGCTAGTTTACGGCGATCGCCCGCTCTTCTATGTGATACCAAAAAGCCTAGGCGGTGAATTTTGTCCATCACCTCGGTGACAAAACCAAAGCTATTTAAGAAGAAACATCAAGGATACTAGTGACTGATATCACTCGCCTTGCTAGAGCTGAACTCGGTACAATACTCTGGTGACTTTTTAGAGTTAAGGAAAAACTAAGGCGACTATGGCGATCGCAATTGATTTTGGGACAAGTAATACCCTGATAACCCGCTGGAATGCCATTAAAAATGAGCCAGAGGTTTTATCCCTTGATCGACTATCTCAGCAGCTGGTTAATAATCCTCCCCTCATTCCCAGCCAAATTTATGTCGAAGATGCATCACAATCAAAAGTCGTGATCGGTCAAGCCCTCGGCGATCGCGGCCTAGACGGACAACAACATCCAGAACAGCGACTCTACCGCAACTTTAAACGGGGAATCGGCACAACGATGCAAGGCTTTTTACCAGAGCTAGACGGCAAACAAATAACCTTTGAACAACTCGGCAGTTGGTTTCTCGGAGACGTATTCCAACAATTACAACGCCAATCAGAAACCCTAGATAGCCTAGTGATGACCGTCCCCGTTGATAGCTTCGAAGCATACCGGAGCTGGCTCACAGAAGTCTGTGCCACCTTGCCTGACATCGACAAAATTCAACTTTTAGATGAACCCACTGCCGCAGCCCTCGGCTATGGTGCGCTGGAGCAAAACTTCAAACAAGTACTCGTTGTTGATTTTGGGGGGGGGACAGTCGATTTTTCTTTAGTAGAACTAAATTTCACCCAAGGTCAAACAAAACCGACGGGCTTCATTATGCGTTGGGCAAAAAAATCCTACGCTGATAGTAGTGCTCAAAAAGCAAGAACCGCAAAGGTGATTGCTAAGGCTGGCAAAAATCTAGGGGGTTCTGATCTCGATAATTGGCTTTTTGACTATTTTCAAAAACAGCAAAATTTACCGAAAGATGCCCTCAGTTTACGGCTCGTCGAACGCCTAAAAATTCAGCTGTCAGAAAAAAATAAGGCGAGTGAGGTTTATTACAACGCTGAAACTTTTGAAAGTATTGAGCTAAATCTGACACGAGCAGAGTTTGAAGGGATTTTACAAGAACAGGGCTTTGTCGGGCAGCTCGATGGATTGATGGAGCAGTTGTTACAACAGGCGCGGCGTAATGGGGTAAGTAAGGAGGATATTGAGGCGGTGTTACTTGTGGGAGGAACTAGCCAAATTCCAGCGGTACAGGCTTGGTTAAAGTCCTATTTCTTGGAAGAAAAAATTAAAAACGATAATCCTTTCGGGGCGATCGCCGCCGGGGCTCTACAGTTAGCCCAAGGTTTTGAACTAAAAGATTTTCTCTACCACAGCTACGGTATTCGCTACTGGAACCGCCGTAATAAATGCCACGATTGGCATCCGATTATTCCCCAAGGGCAACCCTACCCCATGTCTGAACCCATCGAAATCACCCTCGGTGCATCGACGGAGCAACAGCCAAGCATTGAGCTGATCATCGGCGAGCTAGGTAAACAAAGTATGGGCACAGAAATTTATTTTGATGGCGATCGCCTTGTGACCAAAACCCTAGGTCAGGGTCAAACCAATGTCAAACCCCTCAATGATCGCGACGGGGCACGCACAGTGGCAAAGCTCGATCCAGTCGGCTATCCGGGGAATGATCGCATCAAACTGCAATTCCTTGTGGACGGCGATCGCTGTTTACGAGTTACGGTTGAAGATTTACTGCGTAATGTCACCCTCCTCGAAAACCAAAAAGTCGCTGAAATTAGCTAGTATTTTCCCATTGTCAATCACTGTAAACATAGATCTCTCCACAACTTCCTCCATAATAAAAGGCGTGGTTAATCATGGAGTCTGGAGCCTCATGCGCATTCTGTTAGTCGATGACGAAAAAGAACTACGGGAAGCCTTGAGCCAAGTTTTAGAGCGGGAAGGATACGTCGTTGAAACGGCAAAAAATGGCAAAAGTGGTCTACAGCTTGCCCAAGGAAAGGATTATGATTTATTGATCCTCGACTGGATGCTGCCGGAATATTCTGGCCTCACTATTTGCCAAAAGGTGCGCGCCACAGGCAAAGCAACACCTGTTTTAATTTTGACGGCTAAGGATACGGTGGATGACCGCGTACAAGGTTTAGATGCGGGGGCTGATGACTATCTTGTTAAGCCGTTTGAATTGCGAGAACTACTGGCCCGTGTGCGGGCACTATTACGGCGATCGCCGATCCTCGAAGTTCCAGAAGAACGTTTAAAAATTGCGGATCTCGATCTCGATAAAGAAAATCAAGTCGCCTATCGCAATGGGAGAATGATTCGTCTCTCCGACCGCGAACTGCAATTACTCACCTACTTTATGGAAAATGCTGAGCAGCTCCTCACCCACGAGCAAATTTATCAGCACCTCTGGCAAGATGAAGCCCCGCCGAGTAGTAATGTTCTCGCCGCTTTGATTCGTCTACTCCGCCGTAAAGTCGAAACGAAAGGCGATCGCCCACTGATTCACACCGTTTATGGTAAAGGATATTACTTTGGCCTACAGGATACATAACCCTTAAAACTAAACGGCAACTCATTAAACTGCAACGACCATTACTCCTCCGAAGGAGCCTTTTTCTGGGTGACAGGTGGCGCAGGAATATCCACATTGGATGAAGGAGCAGGTGCTGGCGCAGGAGCAGGAGCAGGAGCAGGAGCTGGCGCTGGAGCAGGTGTCGGACTAGGAGGCGCTGGTGTGGGGGAAGCTGTAGGTGGCGCAGGAGTCGGTGCAGGAGCAGGTGCTGGCGCAGGAGTCGGCGCAGCAGACGGAGCTGGAGCTGTTTCTTCTAAAGGAATAAAGGGAGGAACTGTGTCCGATCGCTTCGTATAGTCAAATTTAGGTTCCGGTGTCCGCACACGAGGGGGACGCTGGGAAGGTGAACCACTACCACCACCATCATTACGAGTTTCATTAGTGGGGCTAGAAGTCCCACCGCTAGATTGAGAAGAGCGATTAGCTTTATTTTCATTTTCTTGTTGCTCTTCGCGCTTTTGTTCTTTTTCGCGTTTGGACTCGTTGCGAGAGAGCTGCTTTTTGTCCCTTTGGTTCAGGGGTTGAGCAGTGATGGATCCCACACGGTTTCTGAGATTAGGCAATGGTGGAAAATCTTCAACGGCGATCGCCTCAGTAATTTTAGACATCAAATTGCCCCACATCAGGGCTGCGGTGCTGCTAGATCCCCAAGTTGACTGGTTATCATCATTTCCGATCCAAACCCCGGTTACAACCTGGGGAATATAGCCAATAAACCAAAGATCGCGAGCTTTATCGGTTGTACCTGTTTTACCCGCCACCGGGCGACCAATATTTGCATTACGGCCTGTACCACTAGAAACGACCTTCGTTAACATCGACGTTACGATCGCCGCACTATTCTCATCAAGGGCACGACGGGAACTCCCCTCCGCCTCATAGATGACTTTGCCGTCACGGTCAAGAATGCGACTAATACCATAGTTCGCTTGGTGAACACCTTTGTTAGCGAGGGTTCCATAGGCTGATGTAATCTCCAATAGATTCACTTCCCATGATCCGAGAGCCAGAGAATAGGTCGGCTGCATTTCTGAACGAATGCCCATCTGCTGAGCCAAGTTAATAATGGGATCCCAGCCAACATCCATCATCACACTCAGGGCAATTGTATTAATCGATTGCGTTAGCGCCTCCGTGAGGGTGAGGGACGCATTACTAAAAGTTCCTGAATAATTTTTCGGTCTATAGTCACCCACTTTAAATTCTTTGTCCACATAGGTTGCATTGGGGGACATACCAGAGGCGATCGCCGCCGCATAAACAAATGTCTTAAAGGTTGAACCCGGCTGGCGTTGGGCTTGAGTTACACGATTATACTGATTATTCTCAAAATCTAAACCACCCACCATCGTCTTAATTTGACCATTACGTGGATCAATACTAACAATGGCCGCTTGTTTGAAATTTTGATAACGCCCGTAATTCTCGATCCCTTCTTTAAGAACCTCTTCCGCCCATTCTTGCCAATCAGGATTAATTGTCGTTTCAACGACCACACCACCTTGAGCCAACTGCTCAGGCGTTAAATGCCGATCCAATTCAGCTTGAATATAATCACTAAAATAAGGATATTTGCGTAGCAATCGCTTAGGTACTTGACGATTTGTTTCTAGGGGAATGGCGATCGCCTGCTCCAAAGCCGCCTCAGAAATAAACCCATCCTCTTGCATCCGGTAAAGCACCTGATTACGACGCACCAAAGCCTTTTGACGATTAACAAAGGGCGAATAAAGACTCGGTGCCGGCGCAAGACCCGCAATCATTGCCGTCTCAGGAAGGGTCAACTCATCAAGGCTCTTCCCGAAATAAACCCAAGCCGCATCGGCCACACCATAGGCACCAGAGCCTAGGTAAACCAAATTTAAATAGCTTTCAAGGATTTGTTCCTTCGTAAACTGTTCCTCTAATTTCGTCGCCAACCGCATTTCCTTCAACTTACGGATAGCCGTTGTCTCCTGATTGAGAAAAACAATACGAGCAAGCTGCTGGGTAATACTACTACCCCCCTCAACAATTTCACCCGCTTGGAAATTTGCATAGGCCGCCCGTGCAACCCCCTGCATATCCACACCAAAATGATCGTAATAGCGACGATCCTCACTAGAAATAAAAGCTTGGGAAACAACCTCTGGAACCTGCCAAATTTTGACTCGCTCATGGGTAACAGGCCCCACTTCTTCAATCACCGTACCGTCCGCAGCTTCTACAACCAATGTCCCCGGACGGGTATAAATCAAAACCTGATTAACATTATCTGGCACAAGGGCTTCTAACTCTTCCCAACCCCGATAAAGGGCATAACCACTAGAGCCTGCCCCCGTCATTACTCCAGCTAAGACCCACAGTAGCCAACGGGACTTCTTCTTCCCCTCTCTTTTGTCTGGCTCAGGCGGTTCATTGGCTGTCTTGCCATCTACCAAAGCAGAAAGTTTTGGATCCATCGTTTGATTCGTGGTGTTTGATTCGCTCCAAGGCTGAATACCCGCAGCTTCACTAGTCGTATTTTGGCCTACAGCTTGCGGTTTAGCCTTTGATTTTTTGGAAAAATTAAACACACTCAATTCCTCTAATTTTGACCCAACAGATGGGCTAAGGTGCAATTATTTGCTCCCTAAATCCGCAAGAGCAAAACAATAAGTTGCAAAGTTTCCTGAAAATTGTAGCCTATACCTATACCTTTCCTAGGAAAAATAGATTCTTTTAAACCTATGGAAACCTAAGAAGTTTGATCCATATCTGAAATGATAAGCGGGTAACGCGATTCGAACGCGCGACATTCACCTTGGCAAGGTGACGCTCTACCACTGAGCTATACCCGCATGTGTGTTGAGCACGTATACTAATATGCCAAAGAAAAAAACACATGTCAAGGGCGATCGCCGACTTTTTTTATTCTATTCCAAGGCAAATCACTTTTAAGGGAGCTTTTTTAAAAGACTCGCCATTTCAAGGGCACTAAGGGCATAACCCCAGCCGAGATTACTTTTAATGCCCGCACGCTCTAGGGCTTGCTGCATGGTATCTGTTGTTAAAATACCGAAAATTACAGGCACTCCCGTTTGGAATCCTGCTGCTGCAACACCTTTTGAAACTTCCGCTGCAACGTAATCAAAGTGAGGTGTATCACCACGAATGACTGCACCCAAACAGATCACAGCATCATATTCCCCGGAAGCAGCAAGGCGTTTGGCCACCAAAGAAATTTCAAAACTACCAGGAACCCAAACATAGTCAACTTGTTTGCCGTCGGTACTTACATCCACACCATGGCGCTTGAGGCAATCTTGGCAACCGGCTAATAATTTACTGGTCACAAGATCGTTAAATCGCCCAATCACAATTGCTAACTTAAGGGCTTGGGTGTTGTCGTTATAGGTACCTTCAAAGGTAGTCATGGTAATGAATTAACCTGAAATTTAAAGAACAAGCAAAAACAAAGAGGCTCAATCTAGCTGGGACATTCCACAGGGACAATTGTGCCTCTTCTATATCAGTAATCAAAAGTCGTTCGGAACTGACAACACTGAATCTAGATCACAAAGAAATTCAGTACGCCTACGGCAATAACGAGGGCAAGCCAAGCGAAGGAGCCAACGTAGATCAAAGATTTGGACTGTTCCCAGTTACTGGGGGAAGCGTAGGCAACGGGAACGCCGATTACCATCAAAAAGGATAAGCCAACTAAGGCAGCAAGAGCGAGTTGAAATAGAATAGTCATTTTTGAATAAATTCCTCCCAAGACAGCAAGCGAGTGGGGTTCAGGATGTAAAAGTGTTGATAATCTTACGATTTTATCCTGTTTATAGTATCAATACTTTGGCCAGTTTAAAACGTATTGGATCAGAAATGAGCTATTTATGCAAGGGTTCGAGATGAAAAAAACTGTGGGTGACTCCTCGGATTTTCATCTCTAAAACCGCCTCGTTGACTCTTTAGGCGATCGCCGCTGCATTATCGCGATACCAGTCAATTGTATTTTTTAAACCTTCACGCAAACTCATTTGGGCTTCAAAGCCAAACTTTTCCTTTGCCCGTTGGGTATCAAGACAGCGACGGGGTTGACCATTGGGTTTATCCGTTTCCCAGATTAGCTCACCTGTAAATTCCATCAACTCACAAATAAGTTCAACCAGATCTTTGATGGAAATCTCAAAATTAGTCCCTAGGTTAACCGGTTCAGAACTATCGTAGCTTTGAGCTGCCATAACAATGCCCCGGGCTGCATCAGTGGAATAAAGAAATTCCCTTGTGGGACTACCATCTCCCCAAACTTTAAGTTCTGTAGCGCCTGCTTGTTGGGCTTCATAAACCTTGCGGATTAGGGCAGGGATAACGTGGGAACTAGCGGGATTAAAGTTGTCCTCGGGGCCATACAAATTAACGGGTAGTAGATAAATGCCGTTAAAGCCATATTGCAATCGATAGGATTCGAGCTGCACTAATAGGGCTTTTTTCGCAATGCCGTAGGGGGCATTGGTTTCTTCGGGATAGCCAATCCACAGATCTTCTTCTTTAAAGGGGACAGGGGTAAATTTTGGGTAGGCACAGATTGTCCCGACACAAATAAATTTTTCCACACCTTCTTGGTAGGCACTATGGATGAGCTGTGTGCCCATCATCAGGTTGTCGTAAAACAGCTCTGCTGGTTTTTCGCGGTTAAGACCAATGCCACCGACATGGGCGGCGAGGTGGACAATCATGTCTTGACCTTTGACTACTGCTTGACAGGCTTCTAGTTGACACAGATCGTAGTCTTTTGAGCGGGGTACAGTAATATTTTCAGCCTGCGCACCTGCTTCAATCAGTTGTTGTACAACCTGTTTACCGAGGAAGCCTGCGCCGCCTGTAACAAGAATTTTTTTCTGGGAAAGGTCAATCATAGTAATCCGGTTGGGAAATTCGTGCCTATTCTACCTAATGTATTCTGCTCTGCTTACAAAGCTGTGATAAAGATTCCCGGAGTGTTTAGAGGTCTGGGTCGAGGTGCTGGAACAACTTGGATAGAATCGTATTGGAAAACAGTAATCCTTCTGGGTCTGTTAGGGCGATGGTTTGGCGATCGCCGTCTTTGTTATTGCTAATCACAACCCACTTTTTATCTATAAAAGGTTGAAGAATTTTTAGAATCTGATTCACTGCACTTTGGCCAAATTCGGCGGTCAAATGGGAAAAAGATAGGCCTTTTGTGAGACGAAATCCTAGCATGAGGGTTTCGAGGAGGCGATCGCCCGGATCTAGGGGCTCTACATCAAGCTTGCCTTGGCTCTGTTCATATTGCTCCACCCATGTGTAGTACTCACGGCGGGTGCGAGGACGGGAGAATCTTTGGTTATTTGTAAAACTTGCGGCTCCCATACCGAAGGCGTAATAGGGACGATTTTCCCAGTACACCCGATTATGGCGACATTGATAGCCGGGTTGAGCGTAATTGGAGATTTCGTAATGGTCATAGCCAGCATCTCGGAGCATTTGGCTGGCTAAACGGTACATTGCGGCGGTGTGCTGATCGGAGGGTAGGGGTTTCTCGCCCGGCTCGTATTGTTTGCCAAAGGGTGTTTGGGGTTCGACAACTAAATCGTAGCTAGAAATATGGTGAGGCTGGAGGGCGATCGCCTTTTCTAAAGAATCCTGCCAATCATCGAGGGTTTGATGGGGCAATCCAGAAATCAGATCCAAGCTCCAAGTGATCACGCTCTGCTGAATGTGATCACACGCACTCTCTATATCTATTACCGCGTGCGATCGCCCACTATTTTGAAGTAGACAGTCCTGAAAAGCTTGTACTCCAAGACTTACACGATTTATGCCAATATTTTTGTACCAGATCAATTGTTCTAAAGAAAAGGTACCAGGATCAATTTCTAGGGAAATTTCAGCTGAGCTACAAACCCCAAATTTTTTCCGCATCGCCCCTAAAATTTTCTCCAATAGATCGGCGGGCAGGAGTGAAGGTGTACCGCCACCAAAAAAAACTGTTTCTAGTTCTCCACCCAAAATGGGCGTTGCGGTGATTTCCCGACAAAGCCACTGAACATATTCCTCCATGCGTAAGCGAATACCATCACTAGGGCGATCGCCCACAACAGAAATGGCAAAATCACAATAAAAACACCGCTGAATACAAAAAGGTAAATGGATATAGGCACTTGTGACGGGATCTGAAAGGAACTCATTCATGGCGATTGATTGTTGTTGAGTGAAGCAGACCTTGAAATGTCTAGAATCCCCAAGAATTTTGTTATTTGTGAAGATGGTCACTAAATCAAAACTTCAGGAAACCTCATCGATATAATGAGGACATTATTATCTTTGAATTATCCTTAAAATTCCCGCTTTCCCGTAAAACATGGGATTTGTAGATGGATCTAAGCCTATGTTTGATGTTTTCCTTGTCCTTATCTTTGTCGTGGCGATCGCCCTTGTTGGGTTTGACCTTATCGACCTATTGCCCGCTTCAATACGCGATCAGGCTTCCAATATCGAAGCCCTCCGGTGGATTGGGGCAGGATTTGCATCACTTTTAGGACTATCCGTCGGCTTACTTGCCCAGAGTACCTATCGTCGCCTCGAATCCCAGTTTCGTCAGACTCCCATCGAGATTATTGTTACCCGTGCCGTGGGTTTGGTAATTGGTCTGTTGGTAGCAAATTTGATGTTAGCGCCTATTTTTCTTTTGCCCATTCCCACAGAATTTGGCTTTTTAAAACCAACCTTTGCGATCCTCGGTAGCATCAGTTTTGCTTACCTTGGCGTAAGTTTAGCCGATGTCCATGGCCGTAGTTTTTTACGTCTCATTAACCCCAATAGCCTTGATACATTACTCGTGGCAGAGGGGACATTACGTCCAGCCCCCACAAAGATCGTTGATACAAGTTGCATTATTGACGGCCGTTTAGAAGAGCTCCTAAAAACGGGTTTTATTGAAGGACAAATCCTTGTCCCAATTTTTGTTTTAAACGAATTACAACAGTTGGCAGATGCGAGTAATGATCAAAAAAGAGCAAGGGGTCGTCGTGGTTTAGATATTTTGCAAAGTATGCAAAATCGTTTTCCGAAACGGATCACCATTAATCCTGCTGATTATGATGATATTGCCACTGTCGATGCGAAATTAGTACACCTTAGCCAAGAGATTAATGGTGTTTTACTGACCAATGATTACAACCTTCAAAAGGTTGCTAATCTTCAAAGTGTAGAAATTCTCAATATTAATGATTTAGCCCAAGCGATTCGACCTATTTATTTGCCCGGCGATGGCCTTGATCTCAAAATCCTTAAGGAAGGGCGGGAAGAAAAGCAGGGTGTTGGTTATCTTGAAGATGGCACGATGGTTGTGGTTGAGGAGGCGGAGAAGTTTATGGGTGAGGATGTTAATGTGACGGTGACTTCGTCTTTACAAACTTCTGCTGGCCGGATGATTTTTGCAAAATTATCTTCTTCTGTGGCAACATCACGGGATTAAAAAAATTTTGATTTTGTGTTTTTTGTTGTGATATTAGGTGGCGATCGCCCTTGATATTACCCTTTGATAAAATATGTTGGATTTTCTGCCATTGACATCTTTTGTCGGGATTTTTATTGTTGTTTTAGCGATCAATTTATTCCTGTTTATTAAATTCAGTGGCTGGGATAAACTTGCCCAAAAATATGGCTATCATCGTAAATTTCAAGGAAAAACAACGTGGATGACCACCGCCTATATTGGCATTGTTCGCTATCGCAACTGTATTGATATTGGGGTGAATGCAGAGGGTTTGTATGTTAGTCCCTTTGTTTTATTTCGTTTAGGATATCCAGCTATTTTTGTGCCTTGGGGAGACATTAGTCGTTTCGAAAAAAAGCAAGGAATTTTTGGTTTAGGCCAGTACTATGCCCTTGATGTCGGTGTTCCTAAAATTAGAACCCTAAAGCTTTCTCCTAGGGTCTTTCGTGATTTGCCTGAGGTTGTGGATCGTCTAGTGAATGGAGATAATTTCTGAGCTAAAGCCCGCTTCTCGTAAGCGTTCTTGGAGTTCACGGGCTTCGACTTCGTCAGCAAAGGCTCCGGCTTGCATTAGACGGCGATCGCCGACCCAAGTGTGAAACGCATCGGGCACAACTTTTTTAAGATTTTCTTTTTGCCAATTAGATGTTGCATTAACGACTACTTTGTATTTCAGTCCGAGAGACTGTGCTAAAGAAATGGGTGGCGGCGGGGGCTGGATAGTGACAGAGTTTAATCGCACATAGCCAGATGAGTCAGAGTTACGGGTGGGGATAGCGCTGTTGGGAACGGGTAGTGGTGCTAAGCCGTTGGTATTAAGAGATAAATTACTTCGCTGAGCTGTCGGGGCATCGGGTACGGCGATCGCCGTAGGTTGTGATGGTGGCACAAAAATCTGAATCGCCTTGGTGGTTGAGGCAACTTCGACCTGTTGACTAGCTGCAGTTGTCGTTGGTCTAGAACTAGAAAATGAACTACGACTGGGTACATTTGCAATGAGTTGATTCACAGAGCGCCCATTGACCATATAAATATGTCCTAGTTCTTTGCCTTCATAGGTTCGTTTCCCTAATGTCCAGCCTTCGTTGAGATGAATTTTTAGCATTCCTGACCCTAGGCCTTTAGTACTTCCCACTTCAATGGGCGATCGCCACGGGTTGTCCGTATTAAACGCTTTTAATTTCAATTCACTCTGTTCAAACACAAGGCGCAAATCATATCGCCACCCCATATCCTCGCCCCCTAGGCGGACAGAATAGCCATTAGAATCTGTGCTGCGTCCGCAAATACCAGTGAAATCAAAATTGAGTAATAACGGGTCAATAACCGTTGGACTATCACCCTGTTCACGCCAACATTGCCGTTGTTGGTTAAGCTGCTCTAGGATTACCAGATTGTACGACTCCCCGTCATTAATGGGCACGGCGATCGCTACAGCTCCAGACTCATGAATTGGGTTAGCTCCGAATAAACTGGCATCAGCGCGTGAGTTGCCCCACAAACCGAAGTACATTGTCGCGCTTGCCAACAGTAAAGACAAAGGGAATCGAATTTTCATAGTTCTGTTTCAGTCAGATACAGTTTTCTACCTTTGTTTCAGACAATTGAAACGAGAAATAGTTGCCTATTTGCCCGAAATCTTAGCATCCTTAACGAAAAATCACCGTAAAAAAGATGGATTTTGACAGAAATTAAAAGACTATTTTTTTAGTTACTCCTAATTAGTAAATCAAAATTGTTCCTGTAAATAATTTATGTTTCCCTTAAAAAAAGTTGCTCAGGTAATGGGTAGATTTGATCCTTCTTTTTTAGACCGTCCCATTAAAGAGCCCTTTTCTTAAGATATTCAAAGATATCCAACAGAAACTCCCACTCCATAGAAAGCAGGTTTAGCCTAGAAATAATCAAGAACATGACAACGATCCATACTGCCAGAGGTGTTTTTAAGCTCATATCACCTTAGGGCGATCGCCGGGGTTGCCGATTTCTTGACTTGTAAATATCACCCCCGAAACCAACAATGAAAACCCTCGATAAGAATAAACAACTTTTTAAAATTCTTTGTAGTGCTGCATGGATCGATGGCGAAATTCAGCAGGAAGAACGGCAATATCTCCATAAAATGGCCGAGCAACACCAGTTGGGTGAAGACCCGGAAATTCGGGCTTTACTGTCCGAAGCAGTTCAAACAAAACCTGACGAATGTTATCGCCTCGTTGAGGAATATGTCGGTGATCAAGCAACCGAAGCAGAATATCAAGAACTCATTGATGCCGTGAGCAAACTTGTTTATAGCGATAGCGTCATTGATACGGAAGAGGCAAAGCTCCTCCATAAAATCCAAGCTTTGGAACCAGAAGTGAAAAACGGCAAGTCTCCCTTACAGCAAGTGCTCAAATCTATCCAAAAAATGTACCGTGGGGCGATCGCCGAACTGGACTCAGACTAAATTTAGCGAGAGCCAATGTTCTACAATGGGGAGTCCTTAATTTTCTATCCAACGGCTGTTCATGTCTGACCTGCTCGCTACGCTAAATCCTTCCCAACGTCGTGCTGTGGAGCATTTTTGTGGCCCATTGTTGGTGGTGGCAGGAGCAGGCTCCGGTAAAACCCGTGCCCTGACTTTTCGTATCGCTAATCTCATCCGGCAACACCGCGTTGACCCGGAAAATATTCTGGCGGTGACCTTTACCAATAAAGCCGCCCGCGAAATGAAAGAGCGGGTAGAACTCCTCTACGCCCAACAATTAGCAGAACTCCACCACAACAAACCCTTTACTGCGTTACCTGAGTTTGAACAAAAAAAGCTACGGTCTCAGGTCTATAAACAAGTCACAAAGCATCTTTGGATTGGCACATTCCATAGTTTGTGCTGCCGAATTTTACGGTTTGATATTAATAAATACCAAGATGAAAAGGGCAGAACGTGGCAACGAAATTTTACGATCTTTGATGACAGCGATGTGCAAACCCTCATCAAAAAAATTGTTACCCAACAGCTCAATTTAGACGATAAAAAATTTAATCCCCGCAATATCCGCTATCAGATTAGTAATGCTAAAAATTTAGGTCTATCACCCAATGATTACATGCGTTCGGAAGGGGGCGGCTACAAAGCAAAAATTGTGGCGGAAGTATATGAAGCTTACCAAAATTCTTTAGCGGCAAATAATGCGTTGGATTTTGATGATCTAATTTTGATTCCGGTGCGTTTGTTTCAGCAAAATGAATCAATTCTTGGGTATTGGCACAGTCAATTTCACCATATTTTGGTGGATGAATATCAGGATACGAACCGCATTCAGTACGATTTGATCCGGATGCTGAGCACTAATAATGAAACTAATCGAGCGGCGTGGACTTGGAAAAATCGATCACTGTTTGCAGTGGGAGACGCTGACCAATCGATCTATTCATTTCGGATGGCAGACTATACGATTTTGTTGGAATTCCAAGAGAATTTTGGCGATGGTTTACCGGATGAAGATACGCGGACAATGGTGAAGCTAGAGGAAAATTATCGCTCCCGGGAAAATATTCTCAAGGCTGCCAACGCACTGATCGAACAAAATAGTCAACGCATTGATAAGGTGCTTAAGGCAACGCGGGGAGCTGGGGAAGAAATCTATTGCCACAAGGCTGATAACGAAAATGATGAGGCGCGCTTTGTGTTGGGGCAAATGCAGGGTCTGCGCCGCCATAATCCGGAGTTGGATTGGGGGGATTTTGCGATTCTTTATCGTACTAATGCTCAATCCCGCCCCTTTGAGGATCTTCTGATTCGCAATAATATTCCCTATCAGGTGGTGGGTGGGTTTAAGTTCTATGACCGCAAAGAAATTAAGGATGCTCTGGCTTATTTGAAGGCGATCGCCAACCCAGCAGATTCAGTCAGTTTGATGCGGGTG
The DNA here is from genome assembly GCF_001904615.1 of [Limnothrix rosea] IAM M-220. NCBI lineage: Bacteria > Bacillati > Cyanobacteriota > Cyanophyceae > Chroococcales > Geminocystaceae > Picosynechococcus > [Limnothrix rosea] IAM M-220. The sequence goes on along the minus strand of NZ_MRBY01000010.1, from coordinate 50,740 downwards.
ATTAATACACCAAAGCGTGGTATTGGTAAAACGACAGTAGATCGATTGAACCATGCAGCACAGGAATTAGGTTGTCCGTTGTGGGAAATCCTGAATGATGAAACGTCTGTTGCCACTATCGGTGGCCGAGCCGCAAAAAAAATCAATCAATTTGCGAGCTTGATTCGGGAAATGCAGGAAAAAATCAACGATATGCGTGGCGCAGATATTCTCGACCATGTCATGGAACATTCCGGCTACATTGACACCTTAAAAATGCAGGGGACAGAAGAAGCCGATAACCGCGTAGAAAACATCTCGGAGCTGTATAACGCAATGTTGCAGTTTGCTGATGAAAATGAAGATGCTAGTTTGGGGGGATTTCTAGAGAATGCATCGTTGGCTTCTGATCTAGATAATCTCGATGATGAAGCGCAACAAGTTTCATTGATGACACTCCATTCTGCAAAAGGTTTGGAGTTTCCTGTGGTCTTTTTAGTTGGACTCGAACAGGGTTTATTTCCGCACCAACGTTCTATCAGCGATCCGGTGGCATTAGAAGAAGAACGTCGTCTTTGTTATGTCGGTGTAACCCGTGCCCAGGAGCAACTTTTTCTGAGCTATACCCGCGAGCGATATATGTGGGGTTACCGCGAACCTGCTGTCGCATCACAATTTTTGGCTGAACTCCCGAAAGATTTGGTTGTGACCAATGTGCGATCGCTTCAAAAAGAAGCCCCCAGCCAAGAACCGAAAAAGCCATCTATTAGCCAAAGACAACGCTCAACCAAACGCCGTGAACGCCAAACTGCCCGTGCCCAAATCCTCCAGCAAAAATGGGAAGTGGGCGATCGCGTCAATCACAATACCTTTGGGGAAGGGGAAGTTACCCACATTTTCGGTGATGGCAAGAAAGTTAATCTCGCGATTTTATTTCCCAACCTTGGCAAAAAGATTATCGACCCCCGTGTTGCTCCCATGGAAAAAATCTAGGATGTGTATTGCCTGTAGATGATTAATATTCTTCTAAATGAACTTGATGTAGAGAGCAAGTTTTCCACGCGCTAATCAGGATAAACAGAAGGCGATCGCCACACAAGATTTCCAGCACAAAAAAAAGCCCTAACCTTCTATGGGAAAGTTAGAGCACAAAATCTAAAATATTATTTGGTTAAAAGCGTCGTGGTTAACGAGACATTACTTATTGGCCTGTGCCCAAACGCGAGTCGGTAGACCCCAAATATAAATGAAGCCTTCCGCTGCCTTGTGGTCAAATTTATCATCTGCGCCATAGGTTGCAAGGTCAGGAGTATAAATAGACTTTTCGGAGCGGCGACCCACAATCGTTGCGTTGCCTTTAAAGAGTTTGATGCGAATGACACCGGAAACACGTTCTTGAGTTTGCTCGATAAATGCATCTAGAGCTTGCTTGAGAGGAGAGAACCACAAACCACGATAAATCATGTGAGTATAAGTCTCTTCCATACCGCGTTTGTATTGGGTGACATCCGCAGTCAGTGTCAAACTTTCGAGATCACGGTGGGCTTTGATCAGCACTTCCATGGCGGGAGATTCATAAATTTCGCGGGATTTGATGCCGACAACACGGTTTTCGATCATGTCTACGCGACCAACGCCATGGCCACCGACAATCTTATTCAGGGTTTCGATAAGTTCAATTGGTGCGAGGGCTTCACCATTAACGGTTGTGGGAATACCTTTTTCAAAGCCAATTTCAAGGTACTCAGGCTCATCGGGTGTGTCAGAAATGGCCTTTACCATCTCAAAAATCTCTTCCGGAGGTTCGCACATCGGATCTTCGAGAGGACCCGCTTCGATACTGCGACCGAGCAAATTTTTATCAATACTATAAGGAGAAGACTTTTTCACAGGGGAAGGAATGCCAAATCGCTCACCATAGGCGATCGTTTCTTCGCGGCTCATGCCCCATTCCCGCGCCGGAGCCATCACTTTAATATCAGGGTTTTGCGCCAAGATTCCCAAATCAAAACGAACTTGGTCATTACCCTTTGCCGTGCAACCGTGGGCAACCGCATCGGCACCATACTTGTCCGCAGCCCGCACCAACATTTTTGCAATCAGAGGGCGCGCTAAAGCCGTTGCTAGGGGATAGCGATTTTCGTAGAGAGCATTGGCTTTAATCGCCGGAAAAGCATAATCCGTAATGAATTCCTCTCGACCATCTTCCACAAGAGAAACAGAAGCACCAGAATCAAGAGCCTTTTGTTTTACCGGACCAAGCTCTTCACCCTGACCCAAATCTGCCGCGAGGGTAATAATTTCTTTAACCCCCCATTCCTCCATCATGTAAGGAATACAGACAGATGTATCAACACCGCCAGAATAGGCTAAGACAACTTTGTCAGCGCGACCCATAATTTTAACCACCACTCTATTGAACGTGAATCAAGGCAGATTATAACGTGCTGTTGTCGTGGAAAAAGCTTGATATTGCAAGACTTGCGGAGCTATCAGTAAATGCTGACACAAGAGATTTGGTTAGGGGCAAAAATTTTTTTAAAAAAAGTGATGTGTATTTTGTGAGCTTGGGTAACTTAGGTCTAACGGATAGAAAATTCTACTCACTCCGACGGAGAACCCCCAATGAAAAATTTCTACTATCAACTCCTTCAGCAGCTAAACGCTAAGAAGTCTGCAAAAGGTTTTACCCTCATCGAACTTCTCGTTGTAATCATCATTATCGGTATTTTGTCCGCTATTGCCCTGCCTGCGTTCTTGAACCAAGCAAACAAAGCGCGTCAATCTGAAGCAAAGCAAGCCCTCGGTGCGATCAACCGTGGTCAGCAAGCCTACTACCTAGAGAAGCAACTTTTCTCTGAGAATATCTTTGGTCTCGGTCTCGGTCTACAACTTGCGACTGAAAACTATTCTTACGGTAACTCTAATCTTACCAATAGCTATACTGCTGCCAATGTTGATGATTCTCTTGGATTTACCGCTGGTGGTGGTGTAGAAACAGGTGGCACTACCTACGCAGAAGGAAATAAGGCTGACAGAAATGGATTTGATGGTTATACCAGTTACTCCACTGCATTTGCAATCGCTTCGAACCAAGAGGCTGTTCGCGACTATATGGGTCTTGCACTGCTAGTCCCCGGTGATGGTACTAATGAAGCTACAACTATCGCGGTTCTTTGTGAAGAAGAAGATCTAAGTATTGCTAATTCAGATGGTACAAATGGCTTTGATTTTCTGCATGCTGAAATCGAAGATTTAGATGGTCCTGATGTTGACGTCAGTTGTCGAGGAGATGTTGCAGCGGATGAGGAAGCTAATGTTGGTCGCAATGCTCAGAACGTTGGTCAGTAACTTAGAACTATTCACCTAGCTAGAGATTTTCTTAAAAGAGTATTTTTGTTGAGAGAATCTAAGCTCAACACAATTTAAAGAGAGGCGTAACCGCGCAATGTGGTTGCGCTTTTTTGTTTATTTGTGTCTTAAATTAAAAAAGTTGATGGTTTATTGTGCTGTTAGTTCTGTTGCTCGGTGGCAGGGAAATTATAGTTTGCATCGATGACAAGATACAGAGAATGAAAGTCTTGCTCGATAAAGCATCTAAAGATTTACGCGAAAAGTGATGGAAACAATCTGATTGATAGTTACAACTAAAGTAATAAGGATCTCTAATATTAAATAGATAGGAGCCGGGTTGATGGTGGCTAATACTAAGTTGTGGAAACGGTGGATAGTTGCCTCTTTTTATCTAGGCTCAACTTTTGGTATGGTCGATATCCCGCTCCGGCAAACTGTGATTCTGGTAGCTCAGGCGGAGTCCATTAGTTCTTTCCAACAACAAGTTCAAGCTCTGGAAAGTCAAGCGCAGTCTTATTCTCAGCAGGGGCAAACGGACTTAGCACAGCAAACTTATGTAGAAGTGGCAACTTTAGTTCGCAACACAGCTAAAGATATTTTTCGGGAGATTATTCCCATTATCGGAGAGGAACACCCGGCTCTCAGTTACGCGCAACGATCTTTAGAATTATCCGAAAAAAGTGGCGATCGCCTCCAAATTGCCCAAAGTCTAAACTTAATCGGTCAAATTCAATTTGCCAGTGGTGGAACCAGTAATGCTCGCGCAACCTATCGACAGGCGATCGCCGAACTTGAGTCTTTAGCCGATACGAATCCTGAAAAACAACGTGTCATTGCCTACAGCAACATCTACCTCGGTCAAGTGGAGCAAGCTGTGGTGAATACAGCTCAAGCCCAAGGTTTTTATAACGATGCTCTGAGTACGTTTCAGGCTTTAAATGATCCAGAAGGTGAAATCCTAGCACGCCAAAATATTGCCGATCTTGCCCAACAGCAACGCAATTTTTTAGAAGCGGTTAAAAATTATCGTTCAGCTTTGCAACTGGCTCGTTCTGCTGACAATAAAGCCGCGATTGGTGAAATACTTTTGTCTCTCGGTGATTTGCAGAAACGTCAGCGGGAATACCCCCAAGCAAAACAGTCCTACCAAGAAGCCCTTGAAGCTACGCAAAATACGGCTAATTTTCTGCGTCAGCGGGGACAACTCCTAAATCGCCTCGGTTCGTTAGAGCTACAGGTCGGCAATCACACAACGGCGGTGGAACTTTATACAAAAGCCCTTGGCTTGGCACAGCAAGTTGGAGATTTGACAGAACAAGGCTCTATTCTGCGGAATCTCAGTATTGGTCAACAGCAGCGCGGTAATTATGCCGAATCCTTTGATTTTCTCCAGCAGGCGGCAGTGCTTTACAACCAAATGGGTTTGCGCGGGCTAGAAGCCGAGGTTTTGGCGGAGATGGGCGCAACTCAAAATGTTTTGGGCAATAAGGAATTAGCCATTTTGTTTTATAAGCAAGCGGTGCAAGTCTTTGAGGCGCGGCGTGCGGAGTTGTCAGAAATTTTGGGGGACGCTTCAACGCCATCAAAGGTTTTTTCGCCTGTTTATCGGCGCTTGGGAGATTTACTGTTGAGTGGCGATCGCCCAGCGGAAGCCCAGCAAGCGGTTGATTTATTAAAAGTGCAGGAAGTTGATGAATATCTCAGGGGTGGACGCGTCGAAGCGAATGCAACAACCGTCGAAGCTGTGACAACATTACCCGCCGAAGAAAAAGTTTTGGCAGTTTATCAGCCTCTCAAAGATCAGGCGATCGCCCTCGGTAAAGAACTTTTAGCATTGCGCCGTATTCCCCAAGTCGAACTGACTCCAGCACAATTACAACGCATTACTGAAATCACCACATTACAACAGGATTTAACCCGTGAATTTAGCGCCTTCAGTCGCAGCCCAGAGGTACGAGCCGCCTTACAGGATGTCAGTGCCACAGCCCGCGAACAAAATTTAGGTCTCAATACGTTGCGACATATCGCCGATAATTTACGCAGCCTTGATGAACGCTCGGTGATTTTATATCCCCTCGTCCTTGAAGATCGTCTGGAACTTATTGTCGCAAGCCCTTTCGCCCCGCCTGTGCGTCGTACCGTTGATGTCTCGCGGGAAGAACTTAATTCGACCATTGAATCTATGCGCCAAGGCTTAACATCTACCCGTCGCAATACCGTTATCGAGCCCGCTCGTCAACTTTATGACTGGCTGATTGCACCGATCGAAGGGGATTTGCAGGCAACAGGCGCAACCACCATTATCTATGCACCGGATGATCAATTGCGTTACGTGCCTCTAGTCGCGCTCAATGATGGCGATCGCTGGTTGGTAGAGCGCTTTCGGGTAAATAATATTACGGCGGCAAGCTTGACTGACTTTACGAGCCAACCCCCTAATATTCTCAATATTTTGGCGGGAGCCTTCACCCAAGGTGAATATAAGTTTCAGGCGGGACAGCGGGATTTTTCCTTTGCTGGCTTACCCTTCGCGGGTGTCGAAGTCAATAATATTGCCTCGACAATTCCTAATACCACCACATTATTTGATTCAAATTTTAACGCTGCCGACACTGTGCCACTGATGGACAATTTTAATATTGTGCATTTTGCAACCCACGCGGCTTTTGTGCCCGGCGAGCCAAAGGATTCGTTTATTTTGATGGGCAACGGCGATCGCATCACCCTCGAAGAAGTTCAGAACTCTTGGTTTTTGACTAATGTTGAACTAATCGTGCTGAGTGCCTGCCAAACCGCTGTTGGTGGTGAAATGGGTAATGGCGAAGAAATTCTAGGATTTGGTTATCTCATGCAGGATGCTGGGGCAAAGGCGGCGATCGCCTCACTGTGGTCAGTGTCTGACGGCGGGACGCAAGCTTTGATGAATGATTTTTATAGCCGTTTACTATCCGGGAGCAGTAAATCTGAAGCCCTACGCCAAGCCCAAATTGCCATGATTCGGGGCGAGCTAGAGATTGACGATAGCATTCCGAATACCTCCCATCCTTACTACTGGTCACCATTTATCTTGATTGGCAATGGTTTATAAATCTCCTATCGCCAAGGCCATCAAAGTCAAGACATCTGACAGACCTTAAGCCCCTACATGACAAAAGGTTCGAGAGTCGCAATGACTGACTCAGCAAGGGCTTTGAGATGGTAGCCACCTTCTAGGGCCAATAACATCGGACAATTTAAAGTTTGGCAATATTCAGTGAAAAGCTTGAAATCATTGGGTTGCAAATTCATACCGGCGAGGGGGTCTTTTTCTGTCGCGTCGTAACCTGCACTCACAATTAAAAAATCAGGCTTAAATTCCCGCAGGCGGGGCATCACACGATTATCGAATTGGGCTTGGTAGGCCATGCCATTTTGTAAGCCGGGCATGGGAATATTGAGCACGTTGTTGTGCTCGCCCGTAAAGGTCGCCTTACCAGTGCCGGGATAGGCGGGATATTGATGCAAAGAACAATAGAAAATAGCGGGATTGTAATCGACTAGAAACTCTGTGCCATTGCCGTGGTGCACATCCCAATCTAAAATTGCCACGCGATTAATCTGATCAACACTCAAGGCATAATGGGCGGCGATCGCCACATTTCCCAGCAAACAAAATCCCATCGCATCATTTTTTACGGCATGGTGACCGGGGGGACGCACTAAAGCAAAAGCGGGTTCGCCAGTTTCAATAGCTAAATCAATACCATCAAGACAAGCATTTACCGCCAATAACGCGACATCATAACTGCGGGGTGAAATGGGTGTATCAGGATCCCAATTTCCACCACCAGATTCGGCGATCGCCTTTAATTTTTCGAGATATTCCAGTGAATGTAATTTGGAAATCCAAGGTAATGGATCTCGTTCAGCAACAGATTTTGGCTCGTGCCATTGCAGTTGATCTGCCCACGCAACCTCTTTTAAAGCAGTCGTAATCGAAACTAGGCGACGGAAACTTTCGGGGTGGGGTCTTCCGGTGTCATGTTCTAAAAATTGGTCTGAATAAATGAGATGAATCACGATCTTTAACCCAACTCATTTACTAAAATCTCACTCACTGTTTTAATTTCTTGTCCAGCATCAACAACTAACAACTTTTGGCGCGGGGCATAATAATCCAGAATGGGTTCGGTACTTTCCCAAAAAGCTTTCAATCGTTCTCGAATTGCTTCGGGGGTATCGTCAGTTAAACCACGAGCTTGGGAACGTTCACTCAAAACCTGTTCAGGCACTTTAAAGTAGATGGCTTTGTTTAACGTTTGCTGTAAATCGTCTAATAAAAAATCTAATTCTTCTGCCTGAAATGCAGTGCGGGGATAGCCTTCTAAAACCCAGCCATTGTTCATATCCGGTTGCGTCAGGCGATCGCGCATCAAATCGATAATCAAAGTATCGGGAACCAGTTTTCCTTCATTAACATAAGATTCAGCCTGTTTACCCAATTCAGTTTGGTCGGCGATCGCCTGCCGGAGAATATCCCCTACAGAAACCCGCTGGAGCTGAAATTTTTCGCACAGAAATTTTGACTGGGTACTTTTGCCCGCACCGGGGCCACCAAGCAGAATGAGACGCATCATGACCTAACCATCTAAAAGAGCTTCAACAAATTCGTAGCTGGAGAACGGACGCAGATCTTCGATACCTTCACCCGCCCCAATAAACCGAATGGGCAAACCCAGTTGTTGACTGACCGCTAGAGCCACACCACCCCGCGCCGTACCATCCAGTTTTGTGAGCACAACACCACTCAATTTAGCCGACTGGGAGAAAACTTCCGCTTGGCGTAAACCATTTTGACCGAGAGTAGAATCGAGTACCAACAGTGATTCGATTTTGGCATCAGGTGCTTTTTTATCGACAATACGGCGGATTTTTGCCAATTCATCCATCAGGTTCTTTTTATTTTGCAAACGTCCTGCGGTATCCACGAGCAAAATTTGAGCATTACGGGATTTCGCCGCCGTAATACCGTCAAACACCACCGCCGCTGGATCGGTATTTTTGCCGGGATTAGCAATCACTGGGGTATTCGTGCGATCGCCCCACACTTTAACTTGCTCTACCGCCGCTGCCCGGAAGGTGTCCGCCGCCGCAATCACACAGGAATAACCAGATTGATTCGCAAGGTGAGCGAGTTTACCGATGGTTGTCGTTTTCCCTGCACCATTAACACCAGTCAGCATCCAAATATTCAGCTTGCCTTCCTCCGGTGCAAAACCCGAATTCTCTAATTTCGATAAAGGCTCATCCAGAATATTGCGCAGAATTTCCTTGAGGTAGGCGATCGCCTCTTCAGGAGGTAAAGCCTCTTCACGGAGTTTGCCTTGGAGCGTTTCAATAATATAGTCCGTTGCCCCGACACCCACATCCGCCTGCAACAATAACGACTCAATCTCCATCACAGCATCATCATTGAGCGGGCCCTGACCCACCACAGATTTCAGCTGATTCACAAGACTACGGCGAGTTTTACCAAGACCATCCCGCAGCTTCTTCAGCCATTCGATTTCTTCGAGGGAAATATCTGCAACATCACGACCCTGATCCGCGAGCACCTTCGCCGACCAAAGGAAATCCTCATCAAACTCTAGACCTTCAGTATCAATCGCCGTTTCTTTTAATTTCTCTAAACCATCAGACTTCTGCATCCACGCAGGCATTGGCTTAGTTTCCGCAGGAGTTGCCGCAACTTCTGGCTCTGGGGGCTGTTCTTCGGCGATAGGTGCTGGCGTAGTTTCCACCGCAGGCGTTTCTACAGAAGATGTCGCCACAACAGGTGGTTCAGGTTTGATCTCAGGTTTTACCGGAATAGGTTCTGGTGGAGCAACCTCTTGGACTGGTTCCGGTTGTGGCGCAGTTTCTACAGGCTCAGCGGCTTCAATAACCTCAGGTTCCGGTGTTGCAACTTCAGCAACGGGTTCTGTCCTTTCTGGCTGCGTTGCTTCTGACTCAGTGACCGTTTCTGCCTCAACAGTTTCTGGCGCAGGCTCTTCAGCAATCGGTTCCGGTGCCGTTTCTTCTATAATGTCCTGCTCTTTTTTTTCTTGGACGTTTTTGTAAGCCGCTTTAGCAAAAGCTAAATAATCGATTTCTGGCGCAGCGGTAGTTTCAGGAGCCTCCGCAGTTTCGGCCGCTTTTTCTTCTACCTGTGGGGTTTCAACCTGGGGTTTAGATTCCTCTTGGGGTTGATCCTTTTTTTTACGCTTAAACCAATCAAAGATAGCCACAGAATTGCCATAGGATAAAAAGTACTCAATCCATTATCAGGGCTTGATTCTGCTTTGTAAACGGCGGGGTTTCCGCACCATTTAGGCAGGGCTAAAAGAATTCATGTGCATGAACATTTTTCTTTGGGCTGCGTCTGGAAACCTAGAGAGCATTTTTTTAGTTTAAAGTGGCGGATATAGGTGAGGTGCAAGCGTTCATTGGGATTAATGGCATGAAAAGTTTATGGTGCAAAGGCTGGGTGTTTGGATCCATGGTATTGGGTCTTATGGGCGGCAATTCAGCTGTGGTCCAAGGACAGGTTATTTTCTCTGAGCAATACAGTTACCCTAGTCTCCGCACCTGTGAGCAGGTTCGTAATTATCGTGCTCAAACGAAGTTTCGTACTCGAGAACTTGCTACGTTGGAATATCGGTATTGTGTGCAAGAAAATTCTTATTATTCGTCTCGCCGTCGTTCTGTTGATCCTGTTTTAATTTCTGTGCCGCCTGCCTCAGCTTCGGAAGATTGTGTTGATGCAACGATTTTGGCGCGGTTGGCGATCGCCCATTCCCCCTATAGCAACTCTGCGTCGGAAGTGTCGGGATTTCAGCAGGTTTTGTGTAACTTACCGGAACTTTATCGCAACGAAAATAATACGGTTTTAGAGTGGCAAAACGGCCGTAATGCAAAGTTTGGCAATTCTTGGTATTACCCCAACGGACGCAAGGCAAAGTTTGGTAATAATTGGTATTACCCTAACGGTAAAAAAGCCACTTTTGGACGCACTTGGTACTACCCCAACGGTGAAAATGCGCGGTTTGGTAGTTCTTGGTATTTCCCTGACGGCGATCGCACCAATCTCACATCACTTTTATCTTGGTCTTGTGGTGTCTTGAGTTATTACGATTGCCAGAATCGATTAGCAGAATTACAGACAGCAGATGGCTTTTGGTATGATCTAATGGTTGTCGAATTATCGAGCCGAGCCTACGAGGAAATTTATCGTTACCGCTCCTACGATGACTACCTTTACGATGATCGGGATAATAATCCAGATGTAGACGTAGATATCGACATCATTATCAACTAATTTTTCAAGGGCATTGCCCAACTGTCTATGAATCTACCGAAAGATGATCTCCTCAAAGGTGTCGAAAATCGCGACGAAATTAGCCGCATTCTTGACCAAACAGATCAAGCTTTTCGGACATGGGACATCGTACAGACAGATTTTCTCTCGCCGCCAGTCCTCTACGAAGCTGTTGCTATTCTCAAACGACTCACAGAGTTTAATTTTCTACAAAGCGGCGGTTACCCCCAAGCGGAACGACAACGGCTGGCGATCGCCCGTAACGAAATCCCCCTAGAACCAGAACATATCGAAATTGCAGCAATTGATATTAGCGGTAATTTTTTATTTGATACAGCAACCCACCGTGATTTTCTTGGCTCCCTCCTCGGTACTGGTTTAGTCCGCGAAAAAGTAGGTGATATTTTAGTGCTCGGCGATCGCGGCGCCCAGGCTTTAGTCGTTCCCGAACTTACCTCTTTCCTCGAAACCGCCTTAAATCAAGTGCGTTCCGTCCCCGTGAAAACGCGCCCGCTCCCCCTCGAAGAACTCAAAGTTCGCCCCCCAAAAAAGAAAGAACTAACCACCGTCGAAGCCTCCTTGAGATTAGATGCGATCGCCTCCGCAGGGTTAGGCATGTCCCGCTCAAAAATGGCAGATGCCATCAGTAAAGGCAATGTCAAAGTCAACTGGAAAACCATTACCCAGACGAGCTACAACGTCAAAGACGGAGATCTAATTTCTCTACGAGGTAAAGGACGTGTAGAAGTTGGCGAAGTCAACATGACAAAAAAAGAACGTTACCGAGTGCAATTGACTCGCTTCATTTAAAAATAACAATCCCTGTAGCCCACAAATCATCATCAGCCTAACCCTTACTCAATAGACTTATTCATATCTTTACAGGAAGTCCATCCACATTAGGTATGATCTACACATAAACTTTGATACCTCTAAATCAAAATTGTGAAAAAAGCCGAAGCAATTCAGTTATTAGTAACAGAAGGATGGACAAAAGCAGATGCAAGTAGAGCATTAGTCGATATCGACTTCAGTTTAAATCCAGATGAATTAATCATCCGACGTGCTTCCTCCTCATTTGCAGGACAAGAACTTTATAAACGACAAAGATTACAAGCAGCCCAAAAAGGCATGGTGACAAAAAGAACAAAGGAAGTCACTCTAACCCAAGAAGTCAATAGGCAACTTAAAACTAAAAGCCTACGTTTAACCTCAAAAAACCAAGAATTAACAGAAGTTAATAGCGAACTACAGAAAGATAATAAGGCACTAAAAACTTATATCGATCAAATTCGCCTTCGTTTATCTCTTGATATGAAACAGTTACTAAAATTTGAAGATAGTGAAATCCGTAGAGAATTAGCAAAATGGTTTAGTAAAACACAAGGGTAAAGCAATAACATGGCACGAAAGAAAAAGCTTTATCAAAACAAAAGCTATCGAGACTTACAAGTAGAAAATAAAATTAATAGAAATGCACTGTCAAAAAAACAGCAGCATCAACTAAAAACAGAAGGGTATAGAAATATAGGCTGGGCGAAAGTCATTCAGCTGTACGAAAAACTCAAACAGATCAACTTACTTAAATCAGTAGAAGATGTCACCCTCGAAGAATTATTTATAGATGCAGATCGAATAGGAAATAAATATCAAACAAAAAAAGAGATTCAAGATTTCCAAGAACGACTAAATCAAGTTAACCAAGAGATTGCTGACTCTGTTGACAAATTATTTCCAGATGATGATGTTGAAATTTTTGACTTTACAGGAACATAACTAGAAATGTCTGATAAATCACAACAAGGTTCAGAACATCTAGGCCAAGAACTTCAAGGACTATTTCGGCTCGCCGATAAAATTGGCAAGAAACGCTATCACCGCCTTACAGCAGAAGACTTCGAAAAATACCGTGCTTATGATTACTGGCGATATGAAGATGGCGATTATGAGTTAGGTACAACCCAAAAAAGTAAACAGTGGGTTTGGGAAAATTCTGACAAATATTGTCCAATTTGCGATGACTTTTTCTCAAAACGTGGAGGGAAAACTATTGATCATAAGTTACCTCGTGCCCAGTATCCATGGTGGTCAATGGATTTTCGTAACTTTTGGATTATTTGTCAGAAATGTAATAAGAAAAAAGGCGAAATGCATTGGTATGAATATGAGTCATACATACTTAAGCATTACCCAGACCGATATTTAGATATTAAGTTTGCTCGACCAATAGCGTTACTGCAAGAGTTATTGAATTGATAAAGTCATTATCATAATATTGCTTATACACAAAGTTTACCGCTATTTTTTCCATTACTTTATAGAGACGTTTAAATTCTTTTTGTTGTTCAGAATAATCTATCGTCAAAGCCAATAAGCTTAGGGCTACAAAGTCGGAGACCTATGAAATTCTAGCAAAGTAAACGAAACCTTTTGAAAAATCTTCAACTTTTCAACCCTAGAGTATTTGTACTAATCTTGCTAGCCTTCGCTACACAATCAGCCCTAAATAATCACATCACCCATGTACAAAACTCGGAATATCCCTTGCCACTAAAATTCACTATTCAGTGATTATCTATTCATAGAGTTAAAACTATCAAGATGCAGACATGTAATATACTTTAAACCCTTATTTTTAGGATTTCAACATGTTAAACCTCTACAAATCTTGCCGACTACGACTACAACAGGCATAATTCACAAATACTTAACTAAAACTCATATCCAAAGTTTTCAATATCTTTTTGGTATACTCTTGCAACAATTTTACGCGTTTGAGTGTTATAAGCATCACGGTACTTTGGTCTTTTTTTCGTAACGTTAACCCTTTCCTGATGAACAATTCCAAGGCCAATATGCTGAGCGATGGCTTTTAAATCATTATCAAAACTTTCTAAACGTCCAATAAAGTCCATAGAGATCTTGCCATTAAGTTCAATATATTGACTCTGTATTTGAAATACAGCATGCTTTGAAACTGTCTCAGAAGATAACCATTTTATAACAAAATCATTGAAGTCAGAAAATTCCCCTAGGTGCTCATTAAACCAAGGTTTTTCTATTCCTTTTAAACCACCTTGTTTGAGGAAATAATAGGCAGAAACAAGTCTATCCCAAGGATTACGGACAAAGGTGAATTTCCACAGGTCATCAAATTCTTTTTGATCGATTACAAGGGAATACTCTGACAATGTAACGTGACCAATGCTGTCAAGCCCAGGGAACAAATTATTGTTAATGGAACATCCAGCGCATTTTGGGATATGAATAAATAGACAAGAATGTTTTAGGAATTCATTCATCATCTCTTGTTTGTCTTGGTATAAATATGTTCTAAACCAATTAAAGCGACCTTGATCTATTTTTCTCCGAACTTTTTGTTGCAGACTAGCAGGTAATGCATAGGTTGAATTTGCAATAATTGATTTTAATTGAGCTTTGCTGAACATATTAATTTCTTGACTAAATTTAGTTTAAGAAAATCACATAAAGTTATCATTTCATATCCCAATGCTAGCTTACATTTAGTCTATGCATAACTCTTAAGGTATTTTTATGTGATCGCTAGTTTGAGAACTCTGATGTCTAGAAATATTAGTAGGATCATTGTTTTGTATTTTGATCTTTCATTATTTTATAAAGTCGTTTAAATTCGCGCTGCTGTACTGAGTGATCCACAATCGGTTCGGGATACTCACATCGTTCCCGCACAGAGCTTGGAATATCGCCTGTCACTAAAACTTTAGTATCCAGCGATCGCACTTCTGGTAACCACTCACGAATATAGTCTGCTTCGGCATCATATTTTTTTCCTTGGGAAGCGGGATTAAAGATTCGCAAGGGCTTTGGATCCATGCCGCTGGAGGCACTCCATTGCCAGCCGCCATTATTTGCAGAAAGGTCGCCATCGACGAGTTTTTGCATGAAATATTTTTCGCCCCACTGCCAGTTAATAATCAAATCCTTTGTGAGGAAACTTGCCACAATCATCCGACACCGATTGTGCATCCAGCCTGTTTCGTTGAGCTGACGCATGGCGGCATCGACTATGGGATAGCCGGTTCTGCCGTCACACCAAGCTTGAAATTTCACCTCATCATTTTCCCATTGCAAATTTTGAAATTCTTCGCGATAGGGTCCCTTTGCTAATTCTGGAAAAAAGAATAAACAGTGTTGATAAAATTCTCGCCATGCCAGTTCCTGTTGCCATGTGGTGATTCCTTTTTTGGCTTCGTCGCTCCGACAATTTTCCATGGCTTCAAGGGTTGCTTGCCAAACGGTACGAATGCCGATCGCCCCAAATTTCAAGGCAGCACTTAATCGCGATGTCCCGTCCACAGCGGGCAGGTTGCGATCGCCGTCGTAGGCTTCAATAAAATTTTCAGTAAATTCTTCTAGTTTCGCTAGAGCTTCTGTTTCACCGACAGGCACAGTAAAAGGATTATCCCAACTAAACCCCAAGTCTTCTAACGTCGGAATTTCGGGTAACGCCAAATCGCCTAATTGTTTGCGCTCCGCTTGGCTTAATCCTACACATCCTGTAATTACAGGTAACGGATCGGCTTTTTCTTGTTTCGACCAGTTCCGCCAAAAGGGAGAATAAACTTTATAAGGAGATTTAGATCCAGTCAAAATTTTTCCAGGTGTATGGAGCAACTGATCCCACATGGTTTCGACTTTGATACCCACCTCTCGCAGGGCGATCGCCATATCATGATCCCGTTTTTGGGCATAGGGTTCCACATCGAGATTCCAATACACCGTTGCCGCTTTTAAGGTTTCTGCCAGCTTCGGTAAAAGCTCTAGGGGCTTGCCGTGTAAAACTAATAATTCGCTACCAACATGACGGTATTTTTCTGCCAATTCTTGCAAACAAGCCAACAAATATTTCACACGGACGGGCGCAACATCATCCGCGTCTAAAATACCGGGGTCTAGGCAAAAAACTCCCACAACTTTTTCCGATTGGGCGCGGGCGCGGGTTAAAGCCACATTGTCATGTAAACGTAAATCTCGACGATGCCAATGTAAGACTAACTCAGCCACAGAAAAATTCCTCGTTCAATGCGGTTTATATCGTAATCGAGCCACAAAAAAGGAGCAAGGCAAAACCCTACTCCCCTCGACGGTAATGTAGAAACGATTGGTATATTTTGTCTTCTAAATATTTTGTCTTCTATTCATGTTCTTGACCAATACCCATCATGTGAGCATTACTCTTGCCGGGAACAACCATGGGATAGCAGTTTTCGTCGCGCTTCACCCGTACATCCAAAAGTACAGGGCCATCATAGGCAATCATCTCGGCGATCGCCCCCGCTAGCTCTTCCGGTTTATCTATCACCATACCTTTCACACCAAAAGCCTTAGCAAGCAGCTCAAAATCAGGCATCCCCACCTCCATATTAGACGCAGAATAACGCTGACCATAGAAATTTTGTTGCCACTGACGCACCATACCCTGCCAGCAATTATTAAGAATCACCGTTTTCACCGCAATATTATATTGCGCAAGCGTTGCCAGCTCCTGCAAACACATCTGGAAACTCGCATCACCACTAATACAAATCACCTCATCATTAGGAACCGCCACCTTTACACCCATCGCAGCAGGCATGCCAAAACCCATTGTGCCGAGACCCGCACTCGAAATCCAACGGCGGGGGCCATTCTTGAGAAACTGTGCCGCCCACATTTGGTGCTGACCCACATCCGTTGTGTAATAGGCATCCGGAGCCTGACGATCCAACTCCGCAATAACAGACTGGGGCGAAATACTATCTTTATATACAGGCGCAACCATCGGGTACTTTTGCTTCCAACCTTCAATTTTTGTGAGCCATTCCTCCGTCGGAGTCGTGCTCAAAGGTAAGCCCTTACCACCCTGCAACATTTCAATCAAAACATGGCGGACATCACCAACGATCGCCACCTCAGGCGCACGATTTTTGCCCACTTCCGCCGGATCAATATCAATGTGAATCACCTTCGCTTCCGAGGCAAACTCATCCAGCTTACCCGTGACTCGATCATCAAAACGCGCCCCCACAGCAATCAAAAGATCACATTCACTGACCGCAAAGTTTGCATAGGCCGTACCATGCATTCCCAACATACCCACCGATAGCGGATGATGCTCATCAAAAGCCCCCAGACCCATCAAAGTCGTAGTTACCGGAATCTGGAACCGTTCTGCCAATTCTTTAATTTCCGCGTGAGCTCCGGAGGTAATTGCCCCACCACCGACATAAAGCAAAGGCTTACGGGACTCGGAAATGAGATGGAGCGCCCCAGTAATCTTGGTGGAATCTCCCTCAAAGTGAGGCCTATAGCCAGTAATATCAACGTCACCGGGTTCCACAGGAATATACTCACATAGCTCCAAACCAACATCTTTGGGTACATCAATGAGTACCGGACCTGGGCGGCCAGTGCTAGCAATGTGAAAAGCTTCCGCAACAATCCGCGCCATATCCTTAGGATCGCGAACAACGTAGGAGTGCTTCACAACAGGCAGAGTAATGCCGAAAATATCAGTCTCTTGGAAGGCATCAGTACCGATCGCCGCCCGTGCCACCTGACCTGTAATGACCACCATCGGAATCGAATCCATATGAGCCGTGGCAATCCCTGTAATCAAATTCGTGGCACCAGGACCCGACGTGCCGAAGCACACACCCACTTTCCCTGTTGCTCTGGCATAACCATCTGCCGCATGGGAAGCACCTTGTTCGTGGCGCACCAAAATATGCTTAATCTCCCCACGCTCATCCACCGGGTGAAGGGCATCATAGACGGGCAGAATTGCACCGCCGGGATAACCAAAGATGAATTCGACGCCATGGCGCTTCAAACTGTCAATCAGAATGTATGCACCAGAACGAACTTCAGAACGAACAGCAGTATCATTTGCTGCGGGCGATGTTGTAGAAACCACGGGCACTACCTAGGGTAATAACTTGTAGGACAATCACGAATTGCTGAAGTTTTTCTCCCTCTTCCTCGCGGGGGATGGATATTTCAGCATTTTGTTGTAATTCGGAAAATACATTCTAGGAGAAATCATCCAGACTGTCGAGTTCTCTAAGGTCTTGTATTTCCCAGCCCTTCTAGCTTAGGGAGACTATTTTCGGGGGGCAATTTACTATTGCGATTTTGTTACATAGATTTGTTACACAGATACGTGTCTGCCATTGCCAAAAAGATCTGGCCTCAGTGGGAAAAAGCCATCACAATGGTTAGAGTTTCTCGTCAAATGTCTTGTCAAATTTCCCGACATTATCCTAATCGCTAACGGCATTATTTTTGAGATGCCCTAGGGGCTTTCCGGCTCAGAAGAAAGTGAAACTATCAGAAAAGCTTCGTAGTACTCCGACCATAGGTGAAAGCTTGGTGGGTGGTGTAGTGAAGCGTGAACTAAAGCAGTTGAGTGGTTTGACGCTCTCCCACCAACTGCAAAGCAGTATGGCTTGTGAGATTCCTGTTTCAAAGACCTTGAACTAGAATATGCAATTCACATGTAATTCTCCGTCAGACCGTCTCACCAGACATTTTGGTTTTATATCCACGATGCGCCCCACCGCAGATCAGAAATATTTAGTAGTAATGTTTAGTTTTTACTCATGGCCGTTTTTAGGTTGTCAGTATCTGAATCGTTTCCTGAGCTGCCTGCGAGTGTGCTAATTTTTTATGTTTTCAGCCTTTCGCTGGTCAGGTAATGATATCCAAAGGTTTAACAGTCTATGAAATCTCCCAATAGCTATGGTCTGATTTCCTATGCCAGCAGCTTCAATCTTCTACTCTCCAGTTTGCTTTGGCGTAAGTCCTGACTGTTGTGAAAATCAATGGTGATGCTCTCGTTGTCGTAGGGGATATTTTGCTCTCTGTCCTCGCTGAATCTGTACTGCGTAGAGGCCATTAGGCGATCGCCCCTAAGAAAGTCTTTTTCTCCCATAACTGTCGGCGATCGCCCTTTATCCAGTACCTTGATCTCGGATATCCTCACCTGACTTGACCAAAAGCGAACTGTCATAATGTAAAGCAGTAAAAATAGTAGACATCAAAGTAGGTAAGCATGAGCCAAAATCCCCTTCTCATCGGTCATGGACTTCCTCCCTTCGAGCAAGTTAAAGCCGAGCATGTGGAACCCGCAGTCACGCAAATCCTTGCCGAACTCGAAACCTCAGTAAACGAGCTAGAAGCCAATATCAAACCCACTTGGGAAGACTTCATCGAACCCCTCACCCGCATGGAAGAAAAACTCATGTGGACATGGGGCATCATTGGCCATTTAATGAGCGTCAAAAATAGTCCAGAGCTGCGTGAAGCCTACGAAAAAATGCAGCCAAGCGTCGTTCAGTTCATTAACCGCTGGAGTCAGAGCAAGCCCATTTACGAAGGCTACAAAGCGATCCGCGAAAGCGACAACTGGTCTCATCTAGAACCCGCCCAACAACGCATTATCGAATCATCCCTCCGAGAAGCAGAGCTGGCAGGGGTCGGTTTAGAAGGGGAAACCAAAGAAAAATTCAATGCCATCCAACTAGAACTTGCCGAACTATCCACCAAGTTTTCTAACAACACCCTCGACGCAACGAAGGCCTTCAAACTAAAGCTCACCGACAAAGCCGATGTGGCAGGCTTACCCGATAGTGCCCTCAGTCTCGCTGCCCAAACTGCCCGTAGCGAAGGGGAAGAAAACGCGACACCTGAAGCAGGCCCCTGGGTCATTACCCTCGACTATCCCAGCTACTTACCTTTCCTCAAATATGCCGAAAACCGTGAGCTACGGGAAAAAGTCTATAAAGCCGCTGTGTCGAAAGCATCCTCTGGCGAGTTTGATAATCATCCCCACATCGACCGCATCCTTGAGCTGCGCAAACAAAAAGCAAATCTCCTTGGCTTTGATAACTTTGCCGAATTAAGCCTTGCTCGCAAAATGGCTCCCAGCGTCGAAGCTGTCGAGAAACTAATGGACGAGCTACGGGAAGTGAGTTTTGATGCGGCAAAGGCTGAGCTAGCTGAACTCACAACATTTTCCGGGCAATCGGAACTGAAGCATTGGGATGTGGCCTATTGGTCTGAGAAACAACGGGAAGCGAAATTTGGTTTTAAGGCAGAAGAACTACGTCCCTATTTCCCATTACCCCAAGTGCTTGAAGGTTTGTTTGGTTTAGCGCAACGTCTTTTCTCTGTGACCATTACCGCTGCCGATGGTACTGCTCCGGTATGGCATGAAGATGTGCGTTATTTCAAAATTTCGGATGAGTCGGGCACTCACATTGCGAATTTTTACCTTGATCCCTACAGTCGTCCAGCGGAAAAACGCGGCGGTGCATGGATGAATGACTGTGTCGGTCGCGCCAAAATTATGCTCGAAGGTAAGGTGGATACTCGCCTGCCGGTGGCGTATCTAATCTGTAACCAAACGCCTCCTGTTGATGGCAAACCTAGCTTGATGACTTTCGGTGAAGTGGAAACCCTCTTCCATGAGTTTGGTCACGGTCTCCAGCATATGCTCACCCATGTGGATTTTCCCGGTGCGGCGGGCATTAATAATGTTGAATGGGATGCGGTTGAGTTGCCCAGTCAGTTTATGGAGAACTGGTGCTACCACCGTGAAACTCTGTTTGGCATGGCAAAGCATTATGAAACTGGTGAAACATTGCCGGAGCATTACTACCAAAAACTCCTTGCGGCTCGTACTTATATGAGTGGTTCTGGAATGTTGCGTCAGTTGCACTTTAGTTTGCTGGACATTGAGCTACATGCTAAGTATGACCCTGCTGGTGATGAAACGCCGGAAGATGTGCGCAACCGTCTTGCAGAAACGACCACGGTAATGAAACCTTTGCCAGAGGATTCTTTCCTTTGTGCGTTTGGGCATATTTTCGCGGGTGGTTACGCGGCGGGTTATTACAGCTATAAGTGGGCGGAAGTTCTTAGTGCTGATGCGTTCTCGGCTTTTGAGGAAGTTGGCCTTGAGGATGAACAGGCGATCGCCACTGTTGGTAAAAAATTCCGAGATACAGTGCTTGGTTTAGGCGGTAGCTTGCATCCGATGGAAGTCTTTAAGAAATTCCGTGGTCGCGAACCGCAAACGGAACCTCTATTGCGCCATAGCGGCTTATTACAAACAGCGTAGATTTTTACGATAAATCTCAAAATTCACGAGAGCTTCTGGAACGATTTCAGGGGCTCTTTTTTATGGGATGGTTGTGTTAGCGTTAGGTCAAAGAAGTTCGTGCAGCAATGCGAGATCAGTTATGGCGACTCAAGCTCCGGTTAAAACCATTTCTCCAGAAGAATATTTGGCACAGGAAGAGTTAGCTACAGAGCGACATGAGTATATTAAAGGAGAAGTTCGGCTAATGTCAGGGGGCACACCGAAGCATAACGATTTGAGCGGGAATTTATTTGTTGCTTTTAAACTCGCTCTCAAAAAACAACCTTACAAGGTCTATCACGTAGATCAGCGTTTGTGGATTCCGTCCCAGCAAATTTTTACTTATCCAGATGTGATGGTTGCCTCTAAACCTTTGGTCATGCAAGAAGGTCGTAAGGATACGATCCTCAATGCTTGTTTGGTTGCAGAGGTTCTGTCACCGTCAACGAAAAATTATGACCGCAGCGAAAAGTTTCAATACTATCGTTCAATTTCAGGGTTTCAGGAATATTTACTAATTGAACAAGAGCAGATTTTTGTGGAACATTATGTGAAGGTTGAAGCGAAAAAGTGGAGCTTGACGGAATATACAGAAATTGAAGATGTCATTAAGTTGGAATCTATAGATTGTGAGATTGCCTTGGCTGATGTCTACGAAGATATTGAACAGTAAGGGCGATCGCCACTGTTGGTAAAAAATTCCGGGAGACTGTCCTTGGTTTAGGGGGAAGTTTACATCCCATGGAAGTGTTTAAGAAATTCCGCGGTTTTTACGATAAATCTCAAAATTCGCGAGAGCTTTTGAAACGATTTCAGGGGCTCTTTTTTGATGGGGTGCTAGCAACATCAATGGCGATCGCCCTATGCACTCCAGCTAGGGAAAATACTATTCTATTTTCCTTTCCACTCCAGACCTTTGAGCATATCCATGCGAGAAAAGGCACTCTGCGCCATTTGCTTCATATACATATCGGTATCTTCGCCTTCTGCCAACTCCTTTAGTGCGGCCACAGCCCGTTCATCTTTAATAGAACTCAGGGCATTAATAATCGCTACACCGAGAGCCGGGTTATCAGAGGAATGCAGCACATCTAATAAAGTATCTAGGGCAGGCACGCCGATGACACCAAGCGCCATTGCCGAAGCGATATTTACCACAGGATTTTCGTCTTGGAGAGATTCTTTGAGACCCTCAATTCCTTCCTCTGGAAACTCTTCTTCGGGGTAATTCAGAGAAACCTGCGCCAATGCCTTCGCACAGCTACTGCGTACAGTACCGTTATCGCTCGCTCGTAGTGTCTCCACTAAAGCTGGAACTGTTTCAATGCCCACTGCACCAATCGTTTTGACTGCTGCCCGACGATAGGTTGTATCGGTTTCGTCGAGGACAGACATCAGTCGAGGAATGGTAGTGTCATCTTTGGAGTCAACAATTTCCCACATGGCGCGATCGCGCAAATGGGGATTTGGGTTTTTTAGTTGCTCAAATAAAGCGTCTTGAGACATGACTATCTAAGAGTTCGTGATAAAAGAAGTTTTAAAACGGTTAGCAAAACAAGCATTTCTGCTTAGTACCAACTCATTGGCTAGTGTACGAGAGGACAGATTCGAGCGTCGATAGATTGTGGTAAATCTCAATCTTTTCCTCGCATTTCGCTCAAGGCTTTGAGCAGAGTAGTCACCGATTCGTCGATGCTTTGTCCTGCCGTATCAATAATTAGGCGATCGCCTGACCAAGGGTCATATTCCCGGTTGATTACGTCCTGCCAAGTGGGAAGATGGGGAAGCAACGAAAATTTGCATTTTTTGAAAGCTAGTAGGATTGTTTGCATAGAAACATCTCCCGANTCTCTCGCTCTCCCATTCACCGCGTCGTACTTCCGAGCATGCTTAAGCAAAACTTACGTTAAATAGTATCGGTCGGTTCATTTTGGGATAAATATGTAGTTAGCCAGAGGGCGATCGCCCCTAGAATCATCCTTAGTGGAGTGGTCAGAAAAGATAGGGTTGCGTACCGTAGAAAAGAAGAAATCAAGCAATCCCAAGCCAACATGATTAAAGCTTACGCAGCCTTTGAAGCCAAAGGAGAACTCAAACCTTTTGAATATGATCCGGGTGAGCTAAAGCCCAACGAAGTTGAAATTAATGTGAAATATTGTGGTATTTGCCATAGCGATGTCAGCGTTATTGATAATGAATGGGGCATTTCCTCCTACCCGGTTGTACCCGGCCATGAAGTCGTTGGTGAAATCTCAGCAGTCGGCGATCGCGTCACAAATCTCAGCGTGGGACAAGTTGTGGGCTTAGGGTGGCATTCGGGTTATTGCGGTGAATGTATGCCCTGTGTTTCTGGGGATCAAAATCTCTGCGCCACAGCCCAGCCAACGATTGTTGGACACCACGGCGGCTTTGCAGAAAAAGTGCGGGCAGAAGCGCTAAGCGTTGTCCCCATTCCCGATGGCATTGATCTAGAAGCCGCAGGCCCCCTATTTTGCGGTGGCATTACAGTCTTCAATCCGCTGGTACAGTTTGATATTGAACCCACGTCGAAAGTGGCGGTGATTGGTATCGGTGGCTTAGGTCACATAGCGCTGCAATTTCTCAATGCTTGGGGTTGTGAGGTGACAGCATTTACGTCAAGTGAACATAAACGACAAGAGGCTCTAGAACTGGGAGCGCACAAAACTTTAAATTCCCGTGATTCTGAAGAACTAGAGGCGGCGGCGGGACAATTTGATCTAATTATTTCTACCGTCAATGTCAAACTCGACTGGAATAGCTATCTCAATACGCTCAAACCAAAGGGTCGTCTGCATTTTGTCGGTGCAACGTTAGAGCCGCTCGATATTAATGCGTTTGCGCTAATCATGGCACAACGATCGGTGTCTGGTTCCCCTGTCGGTAGTCCTGCCACGATCGCCAAAATGCTGGAATTTGTGAAGCTTCACGGCATTGAGCCCGTAATCGAAAAATTTAGTTTTGAGCAGGTAAATGAGGCGATCGCCAAACTAAAAGACGGCGATATTCATTACCGTGCAGTTCTCTGCCGCTAAACCGCATTCCCCATGGTGACGATCCCCTAACCTAAGTCGATTTTTTGGCTTAGGTTATTTTTTTCGATTTTTCAGCACATTTCAGTTCGCAAATTAGAGACAATAGGAAACACTGTTATCCTGCATTTTTTCAAGGTTCTATGTATCCGAGTTTTTTGCCGCCCCTTGTCAACCAGCTAACTGAACCCGCTGCCATTGATTTCGCGAAAAGTCTTCAGCAAGAGGCGATCGCCACCCCCTTACGCTCGGAACCCATTTTGACCAGCTTCACCCAAGCAGGCACAGGCGATATCCCAATTTTGCTAATCCATGGTTTTGACAGCTCGGTGCTGGAATACCGTTACCTCATGCCAAAGTTAGCCGAACACCACGAAGTGTGGGCCGTGGATCTCCTCAGTTTTGGCTTTACAGAACGTCCCGCAGAACTAGCTTTTAACCCCGAAACCATTTGCGCTCACCTTTATAGTTTTTGGCAACAAAAAATTAATCGCCCGGTTTTAATTATTGGTGCGTCAATGGGTGGCGCTGTGGCTCTAGATTTTGCCCTAAACCATCCCGAGGCAGTATCCCAAATCACGTTGCTCGATAGTGCCGGTCTTGCGCCGAAGCCTTTTAGTCGTTTTGTGATGGTGCCACCTTTAGACCGTTGGGCAACAGGCTTTTTAGGAAGTATGAATGTCCGCCGTAAAATTTGTCTGAGCGCCTATTATGACAAGTCCCGCGTCAATGAAGATGCCGTTATCTGTGGAGCAATGCATTTGGGGTGCGATCGCTGGCAAGAAACCCTCATCGCCTTCACGAAAGGTGGTGGCTACGGTTCCTTTTATCCCAAACTCAAAGACATTACCCAGCCCACACTCATTCTCTGGGGCAAACAGGATCAAATCCTCGGCACAAAAGCACCCTTGAAATTTGAGAAAGGCATTCCCAACAGCACCCTAGAATGGATTCCCGATGCCGGACATTTGCCCCACGTCGAACAAACCGACCTCGTCCTAGAGAAGATTTTGGCATTCTGCACCTCACCTGCCACCGCAGTAGGCTAAACTGAAGTTAAGATTTATTACAAATTTTTCTCGAAACCATTACCAAAGGAGTTTGTTATGGCGGCCCCTGAACCTACTGTTAAACCCAATATTGAAGATCCTAAGTTCGGTTTTAATTTTTATTCTGAAAAGCTCAACGGTCGCGCTGCAATGATCGGCTTTATTATTGCGATCGCCATCGAGCTAATCACCCATGAAGGCGTTGTCAGCTGGCTTGGCCTTATCTAGAACTGCCCCAAAAGCAAAAGCACTTTATGTGGACACAGCATTGAGCCAAATGTTTTTCTACATAGTCTCTAATTATCCTGACTTAAATAACACTAAGCTGTAAATAACTTACAGGTATTAGTTTGATTCCCGTTTTAGGTATTAATACGGGAATTTTTTTTGTCTTTTTGCAGAATTTTAGACAGGTGCTCTTTAATAGAGGATTACGACGCACCCAGCACGACAGATCTGCCATGATTCGCATCAACGAAATTAAGCTACCCCTCGACCACCCTGAAGCGGCGATCGCCGAGGCTATTTGCAAGAAACTCGATCTTAAACCCCACGAACTACTGGAATACGAGATTTTCAAGCGTAGTTTTGATGCCCGCAAAAAACACAATATTTTTCTGGTTTACGTCGTTGATATTAAGACTCATAAGGATAAATCTCTACTGAAGCGCTTTCGCCGCGATCCCCATGTGGTCGAAACCCCTGATATGACCTACAAAATGGTGGGTTATGCCCCGAAAAATCTGGAGATGCGACCCATTGTAGTGGGCATGGGACCCTGCGGCATGTTGGCGGGGTTAATGCTGGCGCGGATGGGGTTCAGACCGATTATTCTCGAACGGGGCAAACAGGTAGACGAACGTACGAAAGATACCTTTGCCTTTTGGAAAAAACGGGGCAAGTTTAATCCCGAATCTAATGCGCAATTTGGGGAAGGGGGCGCTGGGACTTTTTCTGATGGCAAACTTTACAGCCAAGTGCGCGATCGCCAACATTACAAACGCAAAGTATTAGAGGAATTTGTCGAAGCAGGAGCAAATCCTGAAATTCTCTACATCGCCAAACCCCACATTGGCACTTTCAAATTAGTCGGTGTCGTCAAAAGAATGCGGGCAACTATCGAATCTCTGGGTGGAGAAATTCGCTTTCAGAGCAAAGTCAAAACTGTCGAAATCGAAAACCGCAAAGTGAAAGGTGTCACCCTCGAAAATGGTGAATTTATTGCTAGTTCCCACGTGGTAATGGCGATGGGACACAGTGCGCGGGAAACTTTTCAAATGCTCTATGACCAAGGTGTTTATATCGAACCGAAACCTTTTTCTATTGGCTTCCGCATCGAACATCCCCAACCCCTAATCGATGAATGTCGTTATGGCGAATTTGCGGGGAATAAAACCCTCGGTGCGGCGGATTATAAGCTGGTTCACCACTGCAAAAATGGGCGTTCAGTCTATAGCTTTTGTATGTGTCCCGGCGGTTTGGTTATCGGTGCCGCATCAGAACCCGGCATGGTTGTCACCAACGGTATGAGCCAATATTCCCGCAACGAACGTAACGCTAACGCCGGAATTGTCGTGGGTATTACACCTGAGGAAGATTATCCAGATCATCCCCTCGCAGGTATCGATTTACAACGTAAATTTGAATCGAAAGCCTTTGAATTGGGCGGTAAAGATTACAGCGCACCGGGACAATTGGTGGGGGATTTTCTTGCCGGGCGATCGTCTGAAGAATTAGGAAAAGTCAAACCGTCCTACGCACCGGGTGTAAAACTCACTGATCTAAGTGAAGCATTACCAGATTTTGCCATTGAAGCCATCCGAGAAGCATTGCCTGCTTTCGACAAAAAAATCAAGGGATTTGCGATGGATGAGGCGATGTTAACAGGTGTTGAAACGCGCACATCTTCGCCCATTCGCATCAAGCGTGGCAAGGATTTTCAGAGCATTAATACTGAAGGTCTGTATCCCGGTGGGGAAGGGGCTGGCTATGCGGGGGGGATTCTTTCTGCGGGCATCGATGGCGTGAAATTAGCTGAGGCGATCGCCCAAAATATTCTAAAAATCCAGTAAGTAATAATGGAAACATTACTCTCGTAGAGCCAATGTCACCATTAGAATTCACTCAAAATAAAGCGAAGACATGGATTATGAAAACCTATTCTGAAGTTATAACCATCTCCCCTGAGATTATGCACGGAACCCCAGTCTTTTCAGGTACAAGAGTTCCTATTCAGACGGCGATCGACTACTTCAAAGGTGGAGAAACAATTGATGATTTTCTCGAAGGTTTTCCCAGTGTAACCAAAGAACAAGTCTTACAGCTTTTAGATCTTCTCGTAACTAATCTTCCTGTTTTTGCCGCTTAGACTTCTATGAAAATCCTTTTGGATGAGTGCATTGATCGACGACTTACACAAGAGTTTGCGCCATACAGTCATCTCGAACTTGAAACTGTGCGTAGTATGGGCTGGACCGGTATTAAAAATGGTCAACTATTAAAGCTTGTTGCAGCCAATTTTGACGTATTTATCACGGTCGATCAAGGGATGCGGCATGAACAAAACTTGAAGCAATTTGAGTTGATCATTGTTATTCTGAAAACATTCTCTAATCGCCTTACTGATCTCAGGGAGGTTGTCCCTCAAATTGTAGAAAGTCTCGATAAGGCTGAAAGAGGTAAAGCAATTCTCATAAGTCAGACATAGGCGATCGCCGCCGATATACTCGCAGACAACTAATTAATTAAAATCATTAGTCAAAAAATTCAAATTTGGAATAGAGCAGTGATTTTTTCTAGGCTGGCATGATTCACAATAGAGTTAAAGAATGATGGTCAACCCACCCCTGCAAATTCTATGGAAACTATCTCTATTCCCGTTGATGCCGAAACGGCTCAAGCCTATCAAAGCGCCAACTCTCAACAACAAGCAGCCATCCAAAATATACTGAAACTTTTTTTTAATAGTGATTTCGTTCAAAAGAGTCTTAGCCAAGTGATGGAAGAACTCGCTACTAAAGCAGAACAGCGTGGTCTAACGCCCGAAATGGTGGAGCTTATTTTGAGTGATGATGCATCGTAAACGATTTATCATTGATACAAACATTTTGGTGAGTGCTGCTTTAATCCGGCGATCGCCTCCGTGGCAAGCGACAACATTCATCGAGAAAACGGGCACAATTCTTTATTCAAAAGCGACTTTAGCAGAATTTCAAAGCGTTTTAAACCGAAAGAAATTTAATAAATATCTCACCCCAGAAGAGAAGCAGCAATTTATTTTGAAATTTATTGAAAAAGCTGAATTAGTAGCGATTACAGAAACAATTACCGATTGCCGTGACCCGAAAGATAATAAATTTCTAGAACTTGCGATCAGCGGTAGTGCAAACTTCATCATTACAGGAGATCAGGATTTGCTCATTCTGCATCCTTTTCAGACAGTCAACATCATTACTGTTAACGATTTCCTCAATTTTCATACCAAAGAGAGTCGGTGAAAAAGCTAGCGTAGAAGTAGCAGAGGCGATCGCCCTCAATATTCTCCAAAATTCAACCCATTAAAATAGTGGAATATTTATCCATGGAATCTGGCAATGGCGCAAGCAACAATTCCTTTGGCACAACTCTACGAACAAGACTATGCTCGGTGGCTGGATGAAATGGTTGGTGCCTTGAGGGCGGGAAACTTATCGCAACTGGACTACGAGCATTTAATTGAGGAGTTAGAGGCATTGGGTCGAAGTGAACGGAATGCTGTTGCTAGTTTGACCATTCAAATTCTGGTGCATTTACTTTTGTATAAATACTGGGATGTTGAACGGGAGCGTAATGGCAGACATTGGCAGGTTGAGATTTTAACTTTTCGCACTCAACTGAACCTGAAGCTCTCAACTCATCTTCGTAATTATCTTGAGCAAAATCTGAATACTCTTTACAAAAAAGCTTACAAAATTGCTGTTTTAAAATCTCAGCTTTCTCTGCCACAAGATAATCCTTTTGCCCTTGAAGAAGTGATTGATGAAGATTGGTTGCCCAAAATTTAGAGAAGGAAGGCGATCGCCCTCAATATTCTCCAAAATTCAACCCATTAAAATAGTGGGAATATTTATCCGTGGAATCTGGCGATGGTTCAAGCGAAAATTCCTTTAGCGCAACTCTATGAAGATGATTATGCCCAGTGGGCAGAGCTAATGGCTCAGTTGTTGCAGGATGGTGCGTTTGACCAGCTTGATATTGAAAATATTGTCGAGGAGTTACGGGATTTGTCGAAACGGGAGCGCGATCGCCTACTGAATAGTATTCGCTTCATTTTGCATCATCTTCTCAAATGGGATCATCAAATCAATAAACGTTCTCGGAGCTGGCAAATTACGATTGAGCGAGAACGCAACAATATCGAACTTTATTTAGAAGATAGTCCTAGTTTAAAAAGATATCTAGCCCAAGAGTGGGTTGCGAAAATGTATCGAAATGGTTGTCTTAATGCCATTCAAGAAACAGGGTTAGATTTCCCAAAAGATTGTCCTTATCAAATCGAGGATGTTCTAGAGCGAGACACTCAAGGGCGAGACATTCAAGAGCGAGACATTCAATTTACAGATTAGGGGCGATCGCCACCTTGGCTTCCCTTGGCAATGCCCTATCTTGAACAGCACACAAATGTAACCATTGTTATGACACGAATTTGTTAAGCTGAAAGAGATTTACCCTTATTTTGCAGGCGATCGCCGCCCCATCTTTTTTAACTGTATGGCTCGTCCTAAGCACAAAAAATTTTTTACACGCATCTATCGAAAAGAACCCATTTCCAGCTTTCTGATTGTGATGGGTTTGATTCAGTTGGTGATTGGCGGTGTGGATAGTCAGTGGAACTTATTTTCTCTGGGGTCAGGCTTAGTTCTAGGTGCATTTTTTGTACGTTGGTCGCAGATACGCAAGCGCCGTATGGAGAGCGAACGGGTTCTGCCACGGCGTTATTTGCCGCCCAGCGAAACCCCTAGTCCCCTGCCACATTGGGATAAAGATTAAGTCGGGTAGCATCCGTGTCAACAACAACGCCATTAAAAATAGGGGAAGTCGCCCAACAAAGTGCTTTACCCGTAAAGACCATTCGTTATTATGCCGATCTCGGTTTACTGTCGGCTGTGATGGGGCGATCGCCAGCAGGATATCGATTATTTTCTCCGGCGGTTTTAAACCGTTTAGCCTTTATTAAACGCGCCCAGTCACTAGGTTTGAGCCTACAAGAAATCGGCAAAATCCTAGGCGTTCACGACGGCGGTCACTTGCCCTGTGGCGTGGTCAAACAACAGCTCCACGACAAATTAGCAGAGATTAATACACAAATCGACGAGCTCGTTACCCTAAGGGGAGAGTTACAAGGTATTCTGTCTGGTTGGCAGGATTTTCCGGCACAGAACGGCAGCAAGCCGACTATCTGTCCCAACTTACAACCATGACCCCTCTACAAACAAATTGGTTTACACAACTGAAAAAATATCGGGCGATCGCCGTTATCCGGGCAAATGATTGGGAAATCGGCTTAAAAATGGCGGAAACAGCCATTGCCGCAGGTCTAAATCTGATTGAAATTACGTGGACTAGCGACCGCGCTGACTATCTAATTAGTCATCTCCGCGAACATTATCCCGACTGCCAGATTGGTACAGGCACAATTCTTTCTGAGCTGGATTTAAAAAAGGCGATCGCCAGCGGCGCAGACTTTGCCTTTAGTCCCCACAGCGATCCAAAATTAGTAGACATTGCCCACAACGCCGATATCCCCATGGTTTTAGGAGCACTCACACCCACCGAAATTGTCCGAGCATGGCAGTGGGGTAGCGATGGCGTAAAAGTTTTTCCCATTAAATCCGTCGGCGGCGCTCAGTTTATCAAATGCTTGCAAGCTCCCCTCAGACAAATTCCCCTCATCCCCACAGGTGGTGTGACCCTCGCCAACTATCGACAACTGATCGAAGCCGGGGCGATCGCCGTAGGATTATCCAGTGACCTATTTCCCACCATCGACACAACATCACAAAACTGGCCTAAAATCACCACTCGCATTCAGCAATATTACTCATTGCAACCTTAAAATTGCCACAAAAAAACGATCTCCGAAATGGCGATCGCCCTCAAATATTAGAAATAAATAAAATCCAACTTACTCCTCGTCGTCAGCACCAACTTGCTTCAAGTGAATATGCTTACGGCCTAAAGAAATTTCAAACTCATCACCCGGCTGCAAACTCATTTTTTTAGTATAAGCAGAACCAATCAAAAGATTGCCATTAGATTGAACACTAATGCGGTACGTTGCCGCCCGACCACCACGACCTTGGGCACTCGTGTTACTGTCCAGTTCTACCCCTTCCGCTTCGATCAAAGCATTATAGAACTTCATCATATTGACCCGCTCTACACCATTTTTCGTAACGGTATAGTAGCCACATTCTCTGGCTTTTTCTTCTTTTGTATAGGTATCTAACTCCTTCACTTTTGCAAGTAGAGCATCACCAGTTAAAGGTTCGATTTTCTTTTTAGTAGCCATTTATCTAAGACATCACGAATAACGATACACTTGGATAAAACGGGGTTAGTCTTAACGTTCAGTAGAATTACTAACAAACCCAAGATGTCCAAGAATTTTGTTCATTAACTATATAGTACATTATTCTTTCTTAAAGTAAATATTAAATGCTTTTTTTTCTAAAACAAATTAGTTTGCCAATAATTAAAGTCTTTAAATCTGTCTTTTCTAGGTTATGAAGCTCACAACAAGAAGTCATTATAGTGTTAAAGCTTTGTTGGATATTAGTCTACAACCCAACTATGGACCCACCTCTGTAAAGGCGATCGCCAAGCGCCAGAACCTACCAGCACCGTACCTTGAGAAGCTTTTGATCGAACTACGTCGCGCCAAAATCGTTCGTTCTGTACGGGGAGCCCAAGGGGGCTATCAACTACTAGAAAAGCCCGAAAATATTTCCCTAGGTCAAATCCTTGCAGCCATTGGTGAAACAATCGAACCATTAGCAAAACATCAACCAGATCCTGACCAAGCAGAAGACTGGGTTACCTTTAATTTGTGGCAGCGCCTGCATGAAAAATTACAAGAAGCACTATATAGTATTAGCCTTGCCGATTTATATTACGATGCTCGTAGTTGGAAAGCGGCTCAAGGAGAAGCAACGAGTTTTGTCGTTTAATAAAATCGCCCATGACAAAAATAAATCAAACATCCATTTACCATGGTGGTTGTCACTGCGGTGCAGTACGCTTTCGAGTACAGGTAAAAAAACGCAAAGGAGTTGATTGTAATTGCTCCATTTGTTCAAAAAAAGGATTTCTTCATCTCATTGTCCCCAAAGCCGATTTTGAGCTACTGCAGGGAAAAGATTTTTTGACAATTTATCAGTTTAATACGAAACAAGCTCGTCACACTTTTTGTCGTCGTTGTGGCGTACATTCATTTTATTATCCTCGTTCCCATCCCGATGGTGTGGATGTCAATTTAAGGTGCTTAGATGGGATGGTCTTAGATCAATTTCAGATTGAACCTTTCGACGGCCAGAATTGGGAAGATAATATTACCCAAATCACTTAAAATTTTCGTTCTCATTTGTTGTCTTGAATTTGTATTTATTGTGCTGCCTAGAAGATATCAACGCATTCGTGAAACATTGGATCGTCGTCAACCGGATTTAACGGTATTAACGGAGGATGTCCATAAACCCCATAATTTATCGGCGATTATTCGCACTTGTGACGCGGTCGGGGTATTTGAGGTACACGCTATGAATAAGGTGGTCGATGGTGAAGATTTACCGACTTTCACTCAAGTGGCTCAGGGGAGCGAGAAATGGGTGGAGCTCCATCGACATACCACTATTGAAGGGGCGATCGCCCAGTTACAGGCGCGGGATTTTAAAATTTATGCAGCACATCTGAGTGATCGGGCGGTAGATTATCGTGAGATTGACTACACCAAACCGACGGCAGTACTCATGGGGGCGGAGCGTTGGGGGGTGAGTGACAGTACAGCTGATTTAGTGGATGGTCATGTGATTATCCCGATGCTGGGTATGGTGCAGTCGCTTAATGTTTCTGTGGCAGCGGCAGTTATTTTATTTGAAGCGCAACGCCAGAGATTACAAGCGGGTTTTTATGATCAGCCGCGTTTAGATGCGGCCCTATACGAGCGCAAAGTTTTTGAATGGGGCTATCCGGACTTGGTTGACCATTATCGTGATCAGAATTTGCCCTATCCTGCCTTAGATGGCCAAGGGCAAATTATTAGCTCGTCAGAAAAGTAGTTTTGCCCGGCAGCGCTTGGGTATGATGGGCAGGTCATCCAAGTCAAGACCCTTGCAGACCTTAAGGCCTTGTCCTGTAAGGATTTAACATATTAAATCCCCACTCATCTTGCTGACGACGACCATAGTAGAGAACTCGCCTAATCAACCGATGGATTTTACAGCAATTGTCATAGTGATTCTATTAGGGGGGTTTCTGGGGGGAAAGCTGTTGCACCGACTGGGATTACCGAGTTTGTTGGGGATGATTTTGGTCGGCCTCTGTCTGGGCGGTTCTGGGTTGAATTGGCTGACTCTGACACTGGTCGAAAATTTGTCTGGGCTACGGGCGATCGCCGTCATGGTGATTTTAATGAGAGCAGGGCTAGGACTAGACCAAGATAAACTTAAACAACAGGGTTCGGTGGCAATTCGGCTGGGCATTTTGCCGGGACTATGTGAAATGCTGGTGGTGGCAGTGGTTACGGTTTATTGGTTCCAGTGGGATTGGTTAACGGGATTATTGTTGGGGTCAATTCTGAGTGCAGAGTCCCCCGCCGTGATCGTGCCCGCCATGCTAAAACTTAAAAGTCAGGGCTGGGGTGTAAAGAAAGGGATTCCCGACGCAATTTTGACGGGCAGTGCTCTATCGGATGCTGTTTTATTACTGATTTTTAGTTTGTTGCTATCGCGTTTAACCCAAGATACGGGTCCTGTCCTAACTGGGGTGGCGATCGCCCAAATTCCGCTACAAGCCATAGGGCAAATCATTGGCGGTGTTGTTGTGGGCTGGTGTACGGCAAAACTCTTGTTGTACCTACTTACCATCCAGAAATTAACCCGCACCAGCTTAGACGATACCCTAGTCACCACCTGCGTTGCTTTAGGCCTAATTTTTATCGCCCACAAGCTCCCCTATTTTTCCGGTTACCTTGCCGTCATGGCTTTAGGATTTTTCCTAGCTCAGTTTGATCCACCCCTAGCTCGTCAGTTACGCCGTAGTTTTAATCATTTTTGGGCGATCGCCTCGATTTTTTTATTTGTGCTCCTTGGTGCCAGTATCCCCGTGGGCATTTTGCAAGACATTTGGCTAGCGGGGGTGGGTCTATTGCTGATTAGCCTCCTTTGTGGGCGCAGTATCGGTTGGTGGCTATCGACCCTTGGCAGTAACTGGACACCACAAGAAAAACTATTTTTATTACCCGGTAACTCTGCCAAAGCCACAGTGCAAGCCGCCATCGGTGCCATTCCTTTCAGTATGGGCATCGAGCATGGTGACATCATTTTGGCGATCGCCGCCCTGTCCATTTTAATAACAGCCCCCCTCGGCGCTTGGGCAACCCCCCTCACAGCACCAAAACTTCTCACAAAAGACACCATTGACCCCACAAAAGTCCTCCATTCACCAAACACAACATTACTAGCAGCCATTGACACCTCATCCTTCGCCATTGAAATCCTCAAAAAAACAGCCGATCTCGCCCGCCGCACCGATGCCAAAGTCATTGTGCTCCACGTCATCAACCACCCAGAAAGCCAAGCCTTCCAACAACTCAAACAAAAAACCCAACAACATCTCAGTGATATCCCCTACATCTGGCTCACACCCAGCGGCACAATCCCCGAGGCGATCGTCGAAATTGCCCTCACTAAGCAAGTAACTGCTATTGTGATAGGTAAACAAGGGCTAGGTCAGCGACTGTTGATGGGGTCAGTATCGCAAGCTGTACTCGAAACCAGTCCTATTCCCGTGACTGTAGTCGCCGCACCATAGAGAAGCCCAAATACTTTTTCCCCCTAAAACCCAACAATACATTTAGGAAAAAAGCAGATCCCCCATCAACCCTTCGCACACAGAGGGCCATTCATGAGTAGTTCTACAGACAAAACCTTTAACCCACAAGTTATGCTCAAAAGCCAAACGATTATCTATATCGGCGTTGGCTGGTGTCTTTTTTCACTAGTATTTTTCCTACTATTTAGCACCAAACCCACCGACGCAGATTATCCCCTGTGGTATTCCCTCGGCACCTACGTTTTTGAAACAGTGCCCTTCTTAGCCGCAGCTCTCCTCTGCTACCGCAACTGGAATAGTCCCCAAATTGCCAGCGGCCGCAATGTGTGGCTGGGCATTGGTTCCGGGATGTTTTGCTTTTTCTTGGGCAATATTATCTTTGGCTGGTGGGAACTGTATTTTGGCCTAGATCCAGAAGTATCCCCCGCTGATATTTTCTACATTGCCTTTTACATCATGGTTGGTTGGGGAATGTTCCTCGCTGTACTACCACGCCGTTTAAACCTTGTGTTGTGGCAATGGGTTGTCGTCGGCTGTATTGCAGTGCTTGGTGTAGCCTTAGCCGCATTAATTGCCTTTGGCGCTCCTGAATACGTTGTCGATGAAGCTGCCGCTGGAGCTGAAGTTGTCGCGCAAGAACTGCCGAACTGGGTTATTGCAACAGAGAATTTTTTAGGGAATTTTGCAACGCCGGTGAATTTGTTTTACATCATTGGTGATGTAATTTTGCTAATTATTGCCGCAACGCTTCTCCTTGCCTTTTGGGGGGGACGTTTTTCCCAATCTTGGCGGATGATCGCGGCAGCTACTTTAGCGCTCTACATTGCGGATATGGGTTTTAAGTATCAGTCTGCTTACCTCCCTGACTATGAAAGTGGCAGTATTCTCGATATTTTCTTTATCTTCAGTGGCGTTTTATTTGCGATTGGTACAGTAATGGAATACGACGTATCGAGTAGTCGCCCTGCCCGCGGTGGTAGCCGTCGTCGTCGCACTCGCAGTAGTAGCTCTTAGAACATAGAGTGCTCGAAATCCCAGCAAGATATAGATAGTCGATAGTTTTGTTTTTTGATGTTTGTAGTCGGTTAGATAGTTGTTGTCTATGAATAGCCGACTCTAGGATCTCTTCTTGAAAAGAAAATGTACCTTTTCCCGAAAGTCTTGATGAACATGGCACAAGGGGGCGATCGCCGACCCAAGCAGCAACGAAATATAGTCAAAGCCAAATAAGTTGAGGACTAGAAAGTTGGGACCCGTGAAATTCTCGCGAAATAAACAAAACCTTTTGAAAAATCCCCACCCTTAAACCCCAAGGCCTTTGTACTAACCTTGGCTATAAATATAAATAAATAAAAAATAAAAGAGTGAAATCGCTAGATCTCACTCTTTATCATTTTGATTAATCTTTAGCTAATCTAACTAATCACACCCTTGAGACAGCCCTCAACTAATGGTAGAGACACCGCCTAAAAAGCAACAGTCAGTCTAGCGATTGTTCTCGCGGGGGCGAGCCTTGTTAACCTTCATTTCACGACCCATCCAGCTTGCACCGTCTAGGGCTTCAATTGCCTTCTCTTCTTCACCGTCATTAGCCATTTCAACAAAGCCGAAGCCACGCTTGCGATCAGTTTCACGGTCAACAGGAAGATAAACACGCTTTACGGTGCCGTAGTCATTAAAGACTTCACGTAGATCATCCTCTTCGACGGCATAGTCGAGGTTTCCAACATAGATTGACATAATTAATTTGCTTCTCCTTTTAGAGATGACGAGGGTTGTCCATCTGGGAAGGAGAGTTCGTAGTCGTATCGGGGCGAGATGTTTCTGTCAATACTGTCGTAACCTGACACAATACCAAACGAGATAACCGTAACCGAGTACTTTCGAATTCTTTTTATTCCCAATATATCTAGGCTAGCACAGTCAATTTTATAAACACAAGCTGCTAGACAAGTTCTTCTGTAGAATGAGTTAAGTTTTATAAAGGAAGAGATCTTTAGCTGACATAAAAAAGTTAAGTACTTTTGCTTAGGGAGTGACTGGCGATCGCCCTAAGTTCGTACATATTGCACCTCTAACTACCATGGGGCTACGCGACGTAACCAGATGACAACATCCACTAAACACAACGAGTTACGCCAGTTAGTCAGAAGTCAACTACTTTTGTTACTGGAATCCAACAATTTACAAGGGGCAAAATCCCTGTTAGTTCCGGTACAGCCGGTGGATATTGCTGAGGCTATTGAGGATTTACCTGAGTCAATGCAGGTCATTGCGTTTCGATTGTTATCAAAAGCTGAGGCGATCGAAGTTTACGAATATTTAGATTCTTCCGTACAGCAGGCTTTAGTACAGAAATTTAAGCGGCAGGAAGTAAGAGATGTTGTGGATGAAATGTCTCCCGATGATCGGGTTCGGCTGTTTGATGAGTTGCCAGCGAAGGTTGTACGGCAACTGCTAGAACAACTTAGTCCTGAGGAGCGACAGGCCACAAATCTGCTGTTGGGCTATGAGGATGATACGGCTGGGCGCATGATGACCCCAGAGTATATTTCTCTCAAACAAAATCTGACTGTCCGTGACACTTTAAAGCGTATTCGTCATCAGGCTAGTAAGTCAGAAATTATCTACTATCTCTACGTGACTGATGCCTCTCGCCAACTCGTGGGAATTGTTTCTCTGAGAGATTTGGTTATTTCTGAGCCGGACATGGTTTTAGAAGAAATCATGACCCGTGATGTCGTGTCCATTCATACTGATACAGATCAAGAAGAGGTCGCTCGAACTATTCAGCGTTACGATCTGTTGGCGCTGCCAGTGGTAGATCGAGAGGAGCGCTTGGTGGGTGTTGTGACAGTCGATGATGTGATCGACATTATTGAGGAAGAAACTACTGAAGATATCTATGCGTTGGGTGGTTTGCAAACTGACGGAGACAACTATTTCCAGACTAATCTTCTGACGGTGGCGCGACAGCGGGTCGTTTGGCTGTTTGTGTTGCTGATTACAAATACGTTCACGGGTTGGATTATTCGCTCCCAAGAGTCTTTATTGCAGCAAGTGGTTACCCTCGCGGCTTTTATCCCGTTGCTGACGGGCACAGGGGGGAATGTGGGGGCACAGTCTTCAACGGTGGTTATTCGGGGTCTGAATACGGATGATCTTAATGATCTCGGTGCGGGAAAGGTTGTGTTGCGGGAGGCGATCGCCGGAGCATTGCTAGGCTCCATCCTCGGTGCTGTTGTGATCGTCTGGGCTTATTTTTTACAGGGGAGTTTGGGGGTTGCCATTTCTGTGGGGATTAGTTTGGTGGCGATCGCCATACTTGCCTCCGTTGCCGGATCATCACTGCCCTTTTTGTTTCGATATATGGGCTTAGACCCTGCCTTGATGTCTGCGCCATTCATCACCACAGCCGTCGATGTACTCGGTGTCTTGATTTACTTTAAGATCGCACGTTTAATGTTGGGGTTATCATAGGTCTGCAACGGGAACAATCCTGAGTAAACCAAGATAAATCGCGACAATAGGACAGTTTAATGGTCAAAAAACGGCAATGGTTGGAGTTGGTAGAGTTAGGGTTACTGCTAGCAACATTAATCACCGTAATTTGGTCGTTTTTTGATGGCCTCTGGCAAACACCGCTGATTTTCCTGAGTCTTACCCTCAGCCTCAATATTTTTAATCGCCTCAATTTTCAGCGACAGCAACGGCGACAAATGCTTGGCTCCATGAAACGCCTAGACCAGAAGCTCCAGGGTCAGATCGAACAGCTCTCGACCCAGGTTCGCCAAAGCAGTGACATTAAATCCAGTATTGCCAAACTGAACACCAAAGGGGAAATACAGGACTATTTAGGCAGTCTCGAAAAATCTTTGACTAATGTGGTGCAATATCTTAACCAAGAGGCCCTAGATGAACGGCTCAAGAATCTAGAGCAAGTACTCTTGATTTTGCAACAAGAAAGCAACATTGACCCCGCAAAACTCCCGACCGTTCACCCTTCTCCCACCACGACTCAAGTGCCACGAGAGTCAGAAAAGATAGCCGTTTACGATCCGTGGGACACAGCGCCTCCCCCCACACCCCAACCGACTGTTCCGAAACAAGGCTGGCAGTGTATTCAGGTTTTAGAGGCTCATAAAGATTGTGTTAGTGCTTTAAGTTTTAGTGATGATCAGCGACTCCTAGCGAGTGGTAGCTGGGATCAACAGCTAAAGGTTTGGCAAGTCAAAGATGGCCAACAGCTTGCCCAAGTGCAGGCACACCAGCAGGGTTTGCTCGATATTTGTTTCCTAGATGGATTTATGGATCGGCTGTTGGACGGTTTGTTAGATGGTGAGGTCAGACCCTATGGGATTGCCACGAGTAGTTTTGAATCGAATGTCAAAATTTGGCATTTTGATCCTGATGCGGGTGAAATGCCTGAATTTCAGCTGAGCCAATCCCTTGAACAGCATGAGGGAGCGGTTTACGCGATCGCCTATACGCCTGATGGAGATTTACTGAGTGCCAGCCATGACCAAACAATTCGCCGCTGGCGACCGAAAGATGGCGATTTACTAGCCACAGGTCAAGATGCCGGTGACCAAATTGAGGCGATCGCCTGTGCCCCGGAAGGGAATATTTTTGTCACGGGTGGTAAAGAAGGGCTCCTGAAGTTTTGGCGTAGTACAGATCATCAACCTATTGGTAGCCTCGGTAGTGACCAACCAGAAGCCATTGCGGCGATCGCCATCCGTCCCGATGGGCAATTACTTGTGTCGGCAGGGGAAAGCGGCAACGTTTATCTGTGGCAACTGAATGTAAACAAGCTAACCGTTCTCCCAGAAACAGTCCCTTGCTTTAGCCTAGCCGCCCACAACAAAGCGATTACAACCATGCGCTTTAGCCCCCAAGGCAACTGTCTTATTACGGGCTGCGTTGATGGCACAATTAAAATTTGGCAACTGG
Organism: [Limnothrix rosea] IAM M-220; assembly: GCF_001904615.1. Classification (NCBI taxonomy): domain Bacteria; kingdom Bacillati; phylum Cyanobacteriota; class Cyanophyceae; order Chroococcales; family Geminocystaceae; genus Picosynechococcus; species [Limnothrix rosea] IAM M-220. Next base: position 10,765 of record NZ_MRBY01000010.1, on the reverse strand, counting down.
GCATTAACGAGCCCCTCGCAACATTGACCCTAAATGATGCCGCAGCGAGTCCCCATGCCCGTTTACTGTCCCTTGCCCTTAGTGCTGATGGTTCGATGTTAGCCGCGGGCAGCTCTGATGGCCGGATTAAAATTTGGTTTCAGCAGTAACCCTCTAGATGGCAGATCGTTGCTCCAAAGGAAGCGAACAAGCTAGGCTAGAACCACTGTTTTTGCCATTGTCATTACTGTGAAGCGCATTATCCTCGCTATTTTAACGGTGCTCACCTTGATCCCGTTGCTGTCTTCCCTATGGGGCAGTTTCCAAGAGCCACAAATTCAAGGTCGCCTTGAGCTATATCAAACAAATCTCGTTTTGCAGGCAGCAGAGTATGACCGCAACTCCGCAGCAACAACCTCCCCTGAGGCGATCGCCACCTTAGTGGAAGAATTAACCGGAGCAGATCCCTACGGCACTGCCATTAAACAATACGCATCGGTTTTAAGCAGTAGTAAAGAAAATTTGGCACTGTTTCAAAAGCAAGATACGACCGCCACCCAGCAAGCCACAGCAAAAAAAATTGTGGAAACAGAGGCACTCATTAATGAGCTACACCTCAAACTTGGTATTCTCTATGCCGCCGCCAATCAAACAGCAACGGCCCAAGAACAATGGCAAGCTATTCCGACGGACGACAGCATCTATGCTCCGTTAGTCGAAGTCCTAGAGCCTTTGTGGATTGAAGGTAATGCACCGGAAAATACAGCCAACATTTTGGGCGATCGCCTTGAAACCTGGTTTCGCCAGCAGAATTTACAGCAATTTTTTAAAGTCACAGACTCACCAGAAGATCTCGCTCTCATCCAGCAAAGTATCCAAGAGGCTGCCCAGCAAGCCTTTTTTAAGCTAACCGTCGTCACTATTTTGCCCTTTAGCGTTGGGATTTTTGGCTTTGGCTTTTTAATCTTTTTATTGATTCAATTCGCCCGCAAACGTCAGGAGGCCTTACTTTTTGCCGACAGCAGTACCGCCTGGGAAACGCCTTGGGATGGCGAAATTATCTGGCAGGTGTTTATTGTGGGATTTTTCTTTGTCGGACAAATTTTATTGCCCTTAGCGTTGCCAGTGCTCCTGCAAAGTTTTGAACTCAATCCCAGTGGCTGGGCTGTGCGAGAAAAGGCGGCCTACACCCTTGCCACTTACGCCATGATGGCGATCGCCGGACTGGTTGTCTTGGCCGCTTCTATCTGGAAATTTCGACCGCTGCCCAAAGATTGGTTTCAGGTGAAATGGCTCGACAATTGGACAGTGTGGGGTCTTGGGGGCTATATGGTTGCATTACCCCTAGTACTCATTGTGTCGCTAATTAACCAGCAAATTTGGCAAGGACAAGGCGGCAGCAACCCCATTCTTTTCCTTGCTCTACAGGCACAGGATCAAGTGGCTTTGACCATCTTTTTTATTACCGCCTCGATTATGGCTCCCCTCTACGAAGAGATTATGTTTAGAGGATTTTTATTGCCTTCTCTAACCCGCTACATGCCGGTATGGGGCAGTATTTTGCTCAGTGCTTTTCTCTTTGCGATCGCCCACCTCAGTCTGTCAGAAGTTCTGCCACTGATGACCCTCGGCATTATTCTGGGCTTCGTTTATACCAAATCAAAAAATCTATTAGCGCCGATGTTACTGCATAGCCTATGGAACAGTGGTACATTACTCAGCCTCTTTATCCTCGGCAGTTAAATCGGGATTTCGTTTGACGACGCGGAGAGTGGGGGACAGGAAGACGTAGGGAAACAATATAGACATTTCGAATCAGGCTTAGAAGGTTTCCTCTTTAAGGGTCAGAGGTTAATTGTTCAGAGGTTGCGTAAATTGTCGAAACCCTTTCCCCCTCCGGATCCATTCCCTAAGGAAGGACAAAAACCGTCTCTATTTTTTTATCGAAATTACTATAGTCGTGGTCGGCAAGACTGGTAGGGGTTTAACATGTTAAACCCCTACAGGATAAGGCTTTAAAGTTTATCTGATGTCTTAACTTTGATGGCTTTGACTATATAACGTCAGTTATGGATAAGAATTTAGCTGACATTCTTTAGAGAAAGGGAGACAAGCAGAGGGAGAGACACAGATAACCGACGAAAATCTGCGTTTTTTAAAAGCTAGGATTGTTTGAATAAAACATCTCCCTATCTCCCGCTCTCTTATTCGCCGCGTCGTATTGCCGAGCACCCTTAAGCAAAACTCAGGTTACTATATCTTCTAATCTTCTATGGCAACCAGCGGGGATACACTCCGGAAAAGGGTAGGGCTTCGAGCTGGGTTTGGTCGGGAGTCACGCCGGGAACCATCAGCCACAACTGTCCACCGGCGATCGCCTCACCAGAATCTGTACGAAAATAGGGTTCTTCGGTATCTGTAACATCCGTAAGCACCTCACTAAAAAGCAATCCCAAGCCATCGGGAGCCATACTGAGATTAATATCTTGAAACTGGTTGAGCTGGGCGAGGCGAGCTGATTCCCCTGTTTCTAAATTAATTTCAACAAAATAGGGTTGTTCGCGATATTCCACCCCTTCAATCAACTCCGTTACCAAGCAATATAAATGTGTTTGGGCTGGGTCAAAATCACAATCTAAAACGGAACCATCAGTATCTAGAAGCTTCTGTTCACGGTTGCGGTTATCCACCAGAAAGAGGGAGCGCACGTAACGTAACTCTGGATTATCGCTATTAAAATCCACCAGTACAGCCGATGAGCCGTCGGGGGAAAAGGTGACAATTTGACCAAAGCGCGGCAAAAAATCGAGGGGTTCTTCTTGAATATTTTCTAGGGAAAAAATACCAATGCCTTCCCCTTGGGGCACAGCTAAAGTTTCGCCATCGGGGGCGATCGCAAAATCTCCTCCGACTAAATTAAGCGGTTGGGGTTCCGCTTCGGGTTCCACTAGCCACAACCCAAAATCGGCGGGGTCATCACGGTTTACCCGCTGGACGGCGATCGCCTCACCCCCAGCCGCGAGCTGAAACTGCAAATTTTGGTATTGAGCATTATCTAAAATCAGCTCAAGGGTCGGCACAAACTCCGCCGCCGCTTCTTCGTCAAGATTTAGGCCTGTTTCCACACGGTAGAGCTGACTATCTTGAATGCCTTCATTTGGTCGCGTACGGTCAACAGCACTAAACAAAATCGCTTTGGCTTCGGGATATACCTGAAAATCAAGGACAACCAAATTGGGGGGCGTTAACACCCGCTTTTCATCCTTTGTCCAGTTATAAACAACCAACCGTCCCCTTTCATTCTGTTCTTCACTCGTACCAACGTAGGCAAGGGCACGGTCGCGAGTTCCAAAAGTCCCTGCAAACGGCTGCATCGTTCTGCCTAAATTACCCGACGCGGCAAACTGTTCCTGGGCTCCCCGTAAATTTAGCTGGTAATCTTCGCCATAGGGGGCAGGCTGCAACAAAGTATAGGCCATCCGTTTACCCGCCCAACTTACCTTACCCGGCAGGGGGGGATCAATGACGAGGTTTTCGACCACACCTTGGGTGTCCATCGGTCGGTCAAAGGTCATAATAAACGCCGTATCTTCCGCCCCAATCTCTTTATTTTGCCAAGAAAATTCCCGCACCTTTGGTCCAGTATTAAACGGACAGTCCGTACCGCAAAGCTGTTCTCCGCCAACGCCAACGACAATTAAGACGCTAAACAGAATGATCAGGGCAATAGCAAGGCGGTCAATGTTGGTCATAGGGGTTGGGCTGAGCAACAATTACAAAAACAGCGATTCACAAACTAAACGATGGCGTGGGGCGATCGCCCCAAAAAGCCACGTGGCTATTATGGCGTATTATCCTGCCCACTTTGGCGAACTTTCTCCCCAACGCAGAAAAACTAGGGCATCCAACGGGGACGAAAACCGGGCATCAGCGATTCGGGTGGTACAGCTTGGATCTCCACATCCCGCTCTAGCTCCGGCAAAGTGAGTAGCCAAACCCGTCCTCCCTCAACGGCTAAACCATTTTCAGTAAATAAATCCGAATTGGGCGTTGGATTTGCTGTCACCACTTGGTCAAACAACAGCGCTAAACCATCTGCAGCTACACTGAGGCGCACATCACGGTAGTTTGGCAGGGCTAATAGGGGAATTTCGTCGCCGGTTTCTAGATCAATGGCGCTTAAAAAGGGTTCTTCCACCACCTGACCGAGACTTTCGGCTTCGTCAATTTTGAGACAATAAAGGGTTTGGCCATAACGGGGTTCATAGCGACAATCAATAATGGGCGTTAAGGTGCGCAGCAATACGCGATCGCCCTCCTCTTGGTTTTCATTTAGGACGTAGAGCGAACTAATGCCATCGGTTTCCTGTAGGGCAATTTGCTGCTGATTATCGGGTGAAAAAGCGAGTAATCTCGTGAATTTTTCCTTCGCTTGGATCGCGCCACTATTACGCCCAAGGGGAACAATGGACAACTGTCCTCCTTGGGAAACGGCAATCACCTCTGCATCGGGAGATAGTAAAAATTCATCGGCAGGAATGCCTAACCCCCGGGGCTCGGCACTCCCTTCGATCACCCATAAACTGCGATCCCGGGGATCTTCTTTATTGACCCGCTGAACCACAATCCGCTGGCCATTTTTTGCCAGTTGAAATTTACCATTGGCATATTCATCGGCATCTAAAACTAAATCGATTTTGCCAATGCCAGCTTCAGCTTCTGCAGTAGTGGTTGTATTTAATCCTGTTGTGACGGTGTAAAGCTGCAGGTCGTCAAGGTTTGTATTTAACGCAGCAGTGGGAATGGCGGCAAAAAGGAGGCGATCGCCCTCTGGGTACGTTTCAAAATCAAGCACGGTCAAATCAGCCGGCGTTAAAATACTCTTTTCCTGCTGGGTCAAATTAAACAAAATTAACCGTCCACGGTCGTCCCCCTCAGTGCCAATATAGGCAAAGGCGCGATCGCGGCTCTGGAAACGCGCTAAAAACGGTTCTATGGCAATGTCAGATGTCAGTATTTCTAGAGTTTCATCATTAGCCGTCGCTGTATCGGGTGCCGCTAGCTTTAGTTGATATTCCTGTCCGTAAATGGGTAATTCATTAAGGGTGTAAAAAAAGTCTTTCCCAGCCCAGCTCAAGTTTCCCGGCAGAGGCGGATCAATCGAAAAATTAGCCGCGACAAACTCTGGATCAATCGCTTGACTGAGGGATAGGGAAAAAAAGCGGTCTGTCACACTAATCTTTTTCCCTTCCCAACTAAATTGTTGCACCGACACAGGCTGGCGATCGCCAAATCCCCAAAGCAACGCTACCAGCAACGACAATACAAAAATACTGCCGAGTACTATCTTGTCAAACCGTTTCAAAGCGATACTCCAAGCACCCAAACGAGCCACACAATTTAGAACTTTCGCATTTTAGCCTAATCTTCCATTCCTTCTGGTAGAAATCACCTGCCAAACCCCAAACCCCAAAAAAAGGTCAAGCGAACTTAACCTCTTCCATCCAATATGTTGCATAGCTGAAAATAGCACCCCAAAAAATCAGTACATTTGATGAACTATCCAGACAATCCTATTGAAGCTGTTCCGTATCCTCTTGACCGATCAACTGATTGATCACACTTGAAACAAAAGTCAACACAATCGAGCCAATAATCGCCGGAAAAAATCCACCCACGGTTAATCCGGGAGTCAAATAACCCACTAGACCAAGGGTAATCGCATTAATCACGAATAAAAATAAACCCAAGGTCAAAATCGTTAAAGGCAACGTAAAAATCACGAGGATTGGCTTAATAATCGCATTCACAAATCCCAATACCGCAGCGCCGATTAATGCGGGAGGAGCCCCAGTAATGGCTAAACCCGGCACAACAATTGCAGTAATGAACAAAGAAGCAGCAGTGGCTAACCAAGTCAGAAAAAATTGTGGCATGGGGTAGGGCTCCATAAATCTCTTACTTACTATTTTAAAGACGATATTTAAGGTCTGAAAGTACGGTTTTCCCGCAGAGCCTAGGCATCCTTCCAAAATCGAATGATTTCGCGCACATGATTTAGGACTTGGCTATCTTCCGATAACTGGGCGATCGCCCCCGTTGCTTCCCGCGCTAAACGTTGATGTTCTGTTTGGTTAACCGCCGCTAGTTCTTCTAATTTTGCCCGTAAAGTAGCCATATTTTGGCGCATACCAGTTAACTCTTCTGTTTGTTTTTTAGCCGCATCTTCTAAAGTTTTGGCCAAGGCTTTAGTCGTGGCCTCTAGGGTATCAACACGCATACGCAGTTCGACAATATCTTCACGGGGATACTGAATTTGCTGACGAATATTAATCAACTTAAAGGCCAAAAACTGATAGCCGCGAATGGCCGGACGCAACACAGTCAGCAACAAAACAGCAAAGGCACTGACATACCCCACCGCACTGATGCCCCAAGCCGCTAAACAATACAATCCCAAGGCTGACAAAATATGTAGGGCGATCGCCCCGACCAGAGACCAGCGCGCCACCTCCGCAACATAATTGAGTTGCGGCAGATCAACAGGAATCCCTTTTTTACGGGAAATCTTTGCCTCATCTTGAGTTTCTACCGCCTCAAAATAAATATTCCACGGAATTGTGACCACAGCCAATAACCACCAAAAACTCGCAATCCCAATGAGCCAATCAACTAAATTGCCCACAGGAATTTGTAGCCACTGCAAAATAAAAAAAGCAACTAAAGCAAGAAATCCCGATCCAAACCCAAAACCAACATATTGATAGCTATAAGGACGACTCATGGCAATATCTTCTCTCAATTTCTAGCATCACACAGCGTGACAAATAGATAACCAATCAATGACTACCTAAACACCTCTAATCTTGAAAAGTATCAACCAAAATTCACAAAACCCTGTGCCAGTTTTTAAACCGTACTTCCCAGTCTGGCAAACGCAACAAAACCGTTACCACCAAAACCAAAAGAATCTCCCCAAGGACATTGATCACCATTAGGCCAAGCCCCTTGAATGTCCACTTGACTAAACAGTTGCCGTTTGGATATTCCAAGCCCTAGCATAATGACCATTTTTCTCCAGCAAAGCCTCATGGTTACCAAGTTCAATGACTTTGCCCCGTTCAAGCACAACAATTTGATCCGCATTAACAATCGTCGATAAACGGTGGGCAATCACAATCACCATCCGGTTTTCTTGAAACTTTTCCAATGCTTCCTGAATGAGCTTTTCAGATTGACTATCTAAAGCACTAGTCGCCTCATCAAGAATCAAAATCTCAGGATCTTTTACTAAAGCCCTCGCCAAGGCTAATCGCTGTCTTTGACCACCAGATAACCGATAGCCCCGCTCTCCAACAACGGTGTCATAGCCCATTGGTAACTCAGTAATAAACTTGTGGGCTTGGGCAGCTTTTGTTACTTCAATAACATCTTCTAAAGTTGCCTCAGGTGCACCATATCTTAGGTTATCAAGAATACTCATATTAAAGACAACCGTATCTTGGCTGACAATACCAATTTTACTGCGCCATTCAGACTGATTAATCTCATAAATACTTTGATTATTGACTAAAATATCTCCTGAAATTGGTTGATATAACCCAACAATTAAATCAACAATTGACGATTTTCCTGCGCCAGACTCACCGACTAAAGCTGTCACTTTATTATTAGGAATAATCAGGTCAAGGTGATCGATTACTAATTCTTCATCATAGGCAAGACAAACGTCACGCATTTCTAAATCTGTACGAATTTCCCCAAGGGATTGACTACCAATTAATGCAAATTCTTTATCTTCATTCGTAAGAATTTCGTTCAGACGTTTCATTTCGCCACTCAGATCAATCATTTGCGTTGCAGCGGAGGAAATGCCTCGAAGACGCATTGATAGTCTTTGTAATGCCACTAAAAAAGTTAGCAGTAATGGTAAAACGGTTTCGTTATCTGGGTTGATGTAATAGGCGATCGCCGCTAAGCTTGCTAGGGCAAGAATGGGGAGAACATCGAGAAAAGGGTCAGTGAGATTAAAGAAAATACCGCGCCTAAATAGAGCTTTTTTCGTTTCAATTAATGCCCCTTCTGTTTGGGCGATCGCGTAGGATTGCGTCCCAAAAGTATGGACAAGTCTAAGGGCTTGAATATTTTCAGTCATACGTTCCGACAGTTTTAGTCGAGCTTGAACAACCTGCCGAGAAGCCTGTTTAATTCTTGGTAAAACATAACGTTGAACAGCAATTAAACTTAGAGCCAAGATGACTGCAATAAGAGCAAGGAGTGAAGAAAGTCGGACTAGGACAAATGTATAAACTAAGGTGAAAGAGATACTGATCAAAAGATCATTAGCAATTTGAATCTGTCTGTTTACTGTTCCGCCTGAATTATTAGCGTAATAGAGTAGGTCACCAACTTTATAGCGGCTGGCAAATCCAAAGCTCAAAGACATGATTTGTCGAAACACGCGGCCAATGACTTGTGGCTGAACCTTTGCGCCAAGGAAGGCAACGGAAAGATTATTAAAATATTTACTAATGGCAAGTAAGGTTTGCATCACCACGGCGATTGCTAACATGCCAATAAAAAGAAGTTGATCACTAATATTTAAAGCTGCAACAATTTTAGTAGCAAAAGGTATTTTATCAAGGTTTTCTGATCCTTCTGAAATCAAAGAGATTGCAACATAAATAATCCCTAAGGTACTTCCTTCAAAAAAGATACTCAACAAGTTGGTCACAAGGTTTAGTGCGATTAAAAACCAGTTTTTAAGAGCGGTTTGAAGAATGAGCTGGTATGATGGCGATGATAGGGCTCGACTAATCTTTTTGAACACTTGATAAACCTAACTGAATACAAAAGTTGAAAGTTCTAATGTTATTGATTGTTTGATATTTACGTCGTGTATATTATGCATTCGAGTTAATTTTGTATTTACAGTAAAATAATATCGGGTAATTAATCTAAGCGATTGGACTAAAAAAATAATTAGGAAAAAAAAGTTTTTAGCTTCGGTATTTTAACAGTAAGTTCTAGTTTTAAAATGTATTTATCTGTCTCCTTGGGGGATTGTGCCATGGGGTTGACCAAGGTTTTCCGCCGACTTCTAGCCCCCCTAAAGTACTGGTTGATTGAATCAAAGGAGTTTCTTGGGGCGATCGCAGTGTTAGGGAAAGCTCACCGCGTAGGGTATCGCGACAGCAAAATTGTAGTCCTTTATGGGTGGGTGCTCGTAATGGTTGTCCGACTAGGTCGGTATGGCCTGCTAATTCGACGGTAAAACCCTGATGATTTACGGCTTGCATTTGCCATTTTCCCCAAGGGGCGATCGCCCAGGATATTTGGGCATTCCAAGGAGCAAACTCGTAAAATTTACCACAATGATGAATGCCAATCAGGGCAACTTCTTCTGTTTGGGTGAAAATTTCTCGGATTCCTCCTCCTGCGGTCAGTGCTAAATCAGGTTCCTGCTCAAAGGTATTACAGTTTAGCCAAAACCATTGCTGTGGAAAGGATTTTCCCCAATTTTTTTCGCTGTAGGCTGGGGCCTCTGTAAATTCATACCGCTGACCTTGCCATTCGATCCAGCCTGTACTGAGTCCATGGGCTAGGAGAATTTGCCAACCGGGATCGTAAATCGGCAAAAAAGAAAGCCATGTGGCTGTGGCTGTTGGGGGCATACCCCAGCCATAAATCGGCTTGGTTTCGTATTGCCATCGACAGACTTCACCGGTGGCAGGATTTTTAATGCAGCCTTGGTTTAGGGTTGTCGTCGCCTGGTAGCCTTCGTCAACTGTGGCAGCAAATACGTTTGGTGCTAGTAATTTAGGCATCAGGTTATCGGGTCTGGTACGCCAATGACCTAAGCTCAGGCGATCACCATCGGCCCAGAAATTTTCTGTTTTAGGAAATGTGCGCCACAAATACTCATCCTGTAAACCCAAAATTTGTACTGCTCCCCCGCTATGGGGCTGATTGCCAATGGGGTCTTCAATGGAATACATAAAAGCGAAATTATCTTGTAATTCCGGCAAGCTTACTCGAAAGTACCAACCTTCAAAAAAACGTGCTGTTCGGTAGTCCCAGTGGTAACCACTGTGGGGTGTTTCACAAAAGTTCATATAGCTCCGGAATTTCCGACTAAATCTAAACCCTATCTTAAGAAAAATCTATTTATAGGGGTTACAGCTCTCTTTCAGTCCAGAGTCTTAATTTTCCCCGATACTATGGAGATCACTAGCGCAGCATTTTTTTCAGAGCTAGGTATAGAGTCAGGCGATCGCTAGGATTTTTAGAGTTTATGGCCAGTGTTGATCAACTAAAAAAATATTTAGCTTACTGGTTTCAAGTCGGTAAGCCGCTCATTTCTCCCCGGGACAATCGGCGTATTTTGCCCCGCACTATTGTGGTCGGCGATCGCTACTCACCGGAATTTGATGCCTATTTTCAAGACGTACTGACCCCCCATCACCACGATAGTTACCTCGAAGGCAGTACCCAAACCATTGGAGAACTACTCTCCAACCGCTGGGAATTACTCGCCTGCTCCCGATGCTCCATGCCCATTCCCATAGATAACTTAGGTTTAACGATCGGTTGTCCCTGCGCCGATTTAAGTGCATGGCCGAATGTCGAGCTCCCTTTACCCCATTGCCCGAATAATGTGCGAGCACAACTAAACCTCATCCATCAGCGGCTACGGCAGCGCCTTGCAAAGTTTAATTAAAAAAGTCTAATTAACCTGAGTTCGGTTTAAGCATGGTCTGGAATGACGACGCGGCGAAAGGGAGAG